>NZ_JBSHAP010000028.1:17740-81174 GCF_053611565.1 Kitasatospora sp. NPDC054795 | reverse complement strand
GCAGCGCGGCGGCCGCGGACTCGAAGGTGGTGGACTCGAAGGCCCTGGGGTCGAAGCCGCCGACCTCCGCCAGCGGGATCACCTCGAAGCGCAGGTGGGGGCTGAGCGGGTTCCCGTACAGCAGGGTGTTGAGCTCCTCGTGCGAGTCGACCCGGTAGATCAGCAGTCCGCCCGAGGCGCCGACCCGGATCCAGTTGTGCCGGATGACGCCCTTGTCCACCAACTCCTTGATGTACGCGAAGCCTTCGGGGAGCCGCCGGCGGAAGTCGTCGGCGGAAATGCCGGTGGGGGACTGGGTCGCCAGGACCGCGAACAGCGCCATCGCTCCTCCAGGATCGGGATCTCGACGTCCGAGTCTGGGCGGCCCCGGTCACCGATCGGTCGACGACCGCTGGAGCGGACGGTCCGGGGGCGACCAGGGCATGTCGCCGGATGCTCGACCGGGCGCGGGCACGCTCGGCCGGGTGAACTCCTCGCACCCTGCCAACCGCCGGCCCAAGACGCCCTTTCCGCCCCCGACGAGATGGCTCGTCACCGGGGCCGGCGGGCTGCTCGGGCACGAGGTGACGGCGGCGCTGGCCGCCGGGGGCGTGACCGCGGTCGCCCTGGACCGGCGGGCCCTGGACGTCACCGACCCCGACGCGCTCGTCGAGGCCTTCGCCCGGCACCGCCCCGACCTGGTGGTCAACTGCGCGGCCTACACGGCGGTGGAGGCCGCCGAGGCGGACGAGGCGCGGGCGCTGCGGGTCAACGGGGACGGGCCGCGGCAGCTGGCCGCACTGTGCGCCCGGCACGGCACCCGGCTGCTGCACCTGTCCACCGACTACGTCTTCCCCGGCGACGCCGACTCCCCGTACCCGGAGGGGCATCCGACCGCCCCGCGCAACGCCTACGGGCGCAGCAAGGCCGCGGGCGAGCGGGCCGTCCTCGCACTGCTGCCGGACCTCAGCGCGGTGGTCCGCACCGCCTGGCTGCACGGGGCGCACGGCCGCAGCTTCGTCGGGGTGATGGCCGAACGGGCCCGGGCCGGCCGGACCGTCGACGTGGTGGCGGACCTGGTGGGGCAGCCGACCTGGGCGGCGGACGTCGCGCGGCTGCTGCTCGCGCTCGGCCGGACCCCGGGCGCGCGGGGCGTTTTCCACGCCACCAACGCCGGCCGGGCCAGCTGGTACGAGCTGGCTCGCGAGGTGTTCCGGCTGGTCGGTGCCGATCCCGGTCTGGTGCGGCCGGTGCCCGCGGCGGCCGTCGCCGGCCCCGCCCCCCGGCCGCGGTACACCGTCCTCGGCCACGACCGCTGGCACGAGGTGGGCATCCCGCCTCCCCGGCCCTGGCGGGAGGCGCTGGCCGAGGCGCTGTCGGCGGCGCCCCGGGAGGAACCGGACCGGCCCCGCTGACGGCGGGGCCGGGTGCCGATGCGGCCGGCTCAGCCGGTCCAGGCGGCCCGCCGGTGCCGGTGGGTCAGCCCTTCGAGGACCGGGACCAGATCGGCGGGCGAGGGCATGGCCCCGATCTCGTCCCGGAGCCGCGCCGCCCCGCGCGCGAACGACGGGTCGTCGAGCACCCGGGTCACCAGCCCGTGCAGCCCCGCCGGGGTCAGCGGGCCGGTGCCGGACCAGCGCACTCCCGCCCCCGACCACTCGATCAGCTCCGCCCGGGGGCGCAGGTCCCACAGGTCGTTGGGGACGACGACCTGTGGGACGCCGTGCACCAGCGCGTTCTGCGCGGTGCCGAAGCCGCCCTGGTGCACGATCGCGGAGCAGGACGGCAGCAGCGCGTCCAGTGGGACGAAGTCCACCGCCCGCACGTTGTCCGGCAACGGGCCGGCCTCGGCCAGCTGCACCGTGTCCAGGGTCGCCACCACCTCCGCGTCCAGCTCGGCCAGTGCCTCCAGCAGCACCGGCACGGAGGTCCGTTCGCCGCCCATCACCTCGCGGAAGGAGATCCCGAGGGTCAGGCAGACCCGGGGCCGGCGCGGTGGTTCGAGCAGCCACGGCGGCAGCACCGCCCGCCCGTTGTACGGGATGTGCCGCACCGGCACCCAGGGCAGGTCGGTGGGCGTGCGCAGCGCGGCCGGCGCGGGGTCGAGGGTCCACTGACCGGTCACCAGGTCCTCGCTGAACCCGCCGCCGTACCGGGCCGCCGTCCAGTCCAGCCACTCGGCGAGCGGGTCCTCGCGCAGCTCCCCGGGCCGGGCGGTCAGCGACTCCCGGTGCCGTTGCCGCATCGTGCCCACCAGGTCCAGGCCGTAGAGCAGGCGCGCGTGCGCGGCGCCGGCGGCCCGGGCGGCGACGGCCCCGCCCATCAGCAGGGTGTCCCAGACGACGAGGTCGGGGCGCCAGCGCCGGGCCAGCGTGACCAGGTCGTCGACGGTCTCCTCGGCCGAGAAGTTCTGGAAGATGGCGGAGGTCATCACGGTGAACAGGCCGTCGAGGAAGTCGGGCGTCAGGTGCTCGGGCCGGTCCTCCGTCATCCGCATGAGCTCCTGGGCGTCGGGCGGGTCCGTCAGGCGCTCGGCCGCCCGCTCCTGCCGGCGCCGCAGCTCCGCCACGGACTCCTCCTGGGCGAGCGGCGGTCCCACCGCGGTCGCGGGCAGGCCGGCCGCGACGATGGTGTCCAGCAGGTCGGGCTGGCTGGCCACGCGCACCTCGTGGCCGGCGGCGCGCAGCGCCCACGCCAAGGGCACCTGGACGTGGAAGTGGGCCTTGGCGGCCACGGTCACAAATAGCACTCGCATGGGGGCGAGCGTAGGGAGGCGGCCTCGACCCCTCCTCGACGCGTTCTCGACCCCCGTTCCCGGCCCCCGTCCGTCGGGGGGCGTCACCGGGCGGGCAGCCACGCCTCGTCGTCGGTGGCGTGCGCCAGCACCCGCTGGAGGAGCTCGCGCAGGGTCTCGACCTCGTCCGGGTCGAGGTCGCCGAGCAGGTCCGCCTCCACCCGTGCGAGCGGGCCGTCGATCCGGGTCAGCATGTAGCGGGCCGTGTCGGTGAGTTCCAGCCGGCGCGAGCGGTCGTCGGCTCCGGGCCGGCGGCGCACGTGGTCGGCCTCGACCAGTTCGTCGACGAGCCGGTGCACCGACTGCCGGGCGATGCCGAGCTGACGGGCCAGGTCCGCCATGGTCAGCCCGGGTTCCTGGGACAGCTGGGTGAGCAGGCCGTACTGGCGGACCGTCAGGTCGTAGTGGTGCAGGCGCTCGTCCACCCGGCGCGTCGCCACCGTGCTGGCCACGGCCAGGAGATAGGGGATGTGGGTCCTCAAGGGCGGTTCACCTCAACCGGGGGAGCCGTGATCGTTTCCCCTCCGACGGTACGTCACGTCCAGCTGCGGCACCGACCGGAGCGGTGCTCGGCGACCAGGCGCTCCAGGACCGGCACCAGCTCCCGGGGGGCCGGCGTGCCGAGCAGCTCGGCCCGCACCCGGGCCGCGGCGCGCGCGAACGAGGGGTCCTCCAGGACGCTGGTCACCATCGCGCGCAGCCGGCCGGGGGTCAGCTTCTCCGGCGGGCAGGTCAGGGCCAGGCCGGCGGCCCGGGCCCGCTCCGCCCGCGGGGTGTTGCACCACATCCGGGCCGGCACCACGACCTGTGGCACCCCGTGGGCCAGCGCGGTGAGGAAGGTGCCGGCGCCCCCGTGGTGGATGACCGCGGAGCAGCTCGGCAGCAGCTCGTTCAGCGGGACGAAGTCCACCGCGCGCACGTTCGGCGGCAGCGGCCCGGTGGAGGCCAGCTGTTCGGAGTCGAGCGTGGCCACCACCTCCACGTCCAGGTCGGCGACGGCCGCGAGGAGGTCGCCGACCGACGCCTGGTCCCCGCCGACCACCTCGCGGAACGAGACGCCTAGCGTGAGGCAGATCCGGCGCCGGCGGGGCGCCTCGTCCAGCCAACCGGGCACCGCCGCCGGGCCGTTGTACGGCACGTAGCAGACCGGGACGCGGGGCGTGCGGAGCGGCAGGGCCAGGGAGGTGGGCACCGGGTCGATCGTCCACTGCCCGACCACCAGCTCCTCGTCGAAGCCGCGGCCCGGACCGGTCATCCCGTACCGCTCCAGGACCTGCCCCAGCCACTCCTCCAGCGGATCGTCCCGCAGCTCGGCCGGCCGCCGGCCGAGCACGGCCAGATAGCGCTCGCGGAGCAGGCCGACCAGGTCGAGGCCGAACATCAGCCGGGCGTGGGCGGCGCCGCAGACCCGGGCGGCGACCGGTCCCGCGAAGGTCATGGTGTCCCAGACCACCAGGTCCGGCCGCCAGTCCCGGGCGAACGCGACCAGGTCGTCGATCATCCGGTCCGGCACCGTGTTGCGGTGCACCAGCGGCGTCCAGGTGGCGAAGACACCGTGCAGGTGGTCGGCGGACAGCCGGGCCGGGCGGATCTCGCCCGGATCGAGGACCCGCAGTCAGGCGTCGTCGCGCAGTTCCTCCGGCAGGCCCGTCTCGTCGGGGTTCATCTTGGCCGCGACGTACAGCGGTTCGCCGACCGGCACCGCGGTGAGGCCGGCCCGCGCGATGGACTCCGCCGCGTCGGGCTGGGTGGCGACGCGCACCTCGTGCCCGGCGGCGCGCAGCGCCCACGCGAGCGGCACCTGGGCGGCCACGTGGGTGGCGGCGGCGAACGGCTGGAACAGGACCCGCATCTGGGCGTTCCCCTCTCGGACGGGCGGGCGCGGTGGTCGGCGGTTCGGCGGTGGTCGGCCCGGGTCTAGGTGAGCGAGAGGCCGCCGTCCACCGGCAGCACCAGGCCGTTGGTGTACCCGGCCTCGGGCCGGGTGAGCTGGACGATCCACCAGGCGATCTCCTCGGGGCGGGCGACCCGGCCGCTCGGTGTCCGGGCGGCGGTCTGCTCTAGGAAGGCCGCGTACTGCGGATCGGCGCCCGGGCCGCCCGGCGCCGGCTCGGGGGCGGTGTCGGTCACCCCGGGCGCGAGGCCCACCACCCGGATTCCGCGCGGGGCCAGTTCGACGGCCCAGGACCGGGTCAGGAAGTCCAGGCCGGCCTTGGTGGCCCCGTACAGGCTGTTCTCCGGCCAGGAGCGCAGGCCGAGCGCGCCGGCCGAGCCGATGTTCACCACCGTGCCGGAGCGTGCGGCCAGCGGCGCGAGCGCGGCCCGGGTGAGCAGCACCGGCGCCAGCAGGTTGGTGTCGAGCTGGCGCCGCGCCTCGGCCCGGTCCAGGGCGTCGAGCGGGCGGTACCCCAGCGCGGCGGCGTTGTTGACGAGGACGTCGATGCCGCCGAGCTCGCGCACGGCGGCGTCGACGATCCGCTCCGGGGCGTCCGGGTCGGTGAGGTCGGCGACCAGGGTGTGGACGCCCGGGTGCCCGTCGGCGGTCTCGGCCAGGGTGGCCGCGGTGCGGCCGACGACAAGCACCCGGTCCCCGTGCGCGGTGAAGGCGCGGGCGGTGGCCCGGCCGATGCCGGTGCCGCCGCCGGTGACGACGATCCCGCGCGGGGCATCGGCCCCGGACCGGCCCGGGTGGTCGGTGTTCTCGGTTCGTGTGGTCATGCCGGACAGGATCGGGAGCGGGCCTCGCATCCGCCTCGACCCTCGCGCAGCGGCGGGGCGTGTCTGACGATTCCAGCCGGGCTCGCGAATCGTCAGACACGCCCCAGGACCCGGTGGTCAGCCGCTGGCCGCGAGCCCCGCCAGGTCGGCGGCGAGCTCGGCCGGGGTCGGGGCCGCCGCCACCTCCTCGCGCAGCCGCCCGGCCGCGGCCCGGTACGAGGGGTCGTCGAGCAGTCGCTCGATGCCCGACCTGATCGTCGCCTCGTCGGCGAGTTCCCCGGAGACGTGCAGCGCGGCCCCGGTGCCGGCCACCCGCTCGCCGGAGATCCGCTGCTCGGCGGCGAAGCTCGCGATGAACTGCGGCACCCCCGCCCACATGGCCGTCAGCGAGCTGCCGCCGCCCCCGTGGTGCACGACCGCCGAGGCGCCCGGCATCAGGGTGGCCAGCGGTAGGCGCTCGGCCACCCGGACCGGGGGCGGCACCGGCCCGAGTTCGGCCAGGTCCCGGGCGGTGGCGGTGACCAGCACCTCCGCGTCCAGGCCGTCGAGGGCGGCGACGATCCGGGGGAGCAGGCAGGAGTCCGGCCCCGAGACGGTGGACAGCGCGGTGGACCAGGTGACGACGACCCGGGGCCGCTCCGGGCGCCGCGCGGTCCACGCGGGCGCGGCCGCGGCGCCGTTGTACGGGACGAAGCGGACCGGCAGCCGTTCGGCCTCGACCGGCACCTTCAGCGACGCCGGGTTCGGGTCCACCACCCGCTCGATCATCGACACGTCGAACGCGCCCAGACCGTACCGGGGGAACGAACCGCTGTGGTCGGTGGGGACGATCCGCATGTGCTCGGGGTCGTGCGGGCTCGCGGGCCCCCACAGGCACAGCGCCGACGGCACCCCGAGCAGCTTCGCCACCAGCAGCCCCTCCAGGCTCCCGGGGTCGTGCAGGACCAGCTGCGGCCGCCAGTCCCGGGCGTGGGCCACAGCCGCGTCGAAGCCGCGGGCGGCCTCGTCGGCGAGCCCCGGAGCGGTCCGGCTCTCGAAGTGCGCGACGTCGAACGCGTCGAGCCGGTTCAGCCGGTCACCCGTCACCGGGTGCGGCGGAAGCCACGGGTACGGCCAGTTCCCGGCCACCGCCTCCGCGTGGTACTGCAGCCGCAGCCGCAACACCTCCGGCATCCCCGACAGGACCGGCACGGGCAGCAGCCCGCACCGGGCGACCGGATCGGTCTGGGACGGGTCGCACAGCACCCGCACCTCGTGGCCGGCCGCCTGGAACGCCCACCCGAGCGGCACCAGCGCCGCGTACTGGGTGGGCCAGGACGACACGGTGAACAGCACCCGCACGGTCGGTTCCCCCGTCTCACTTCGCGCCGAGCGCGGTCCACACGTCGGCGTCCATCCACCGGGGCAGGGTGTCCTCCCCGTTGGTGCCCTTCTCGACGAAGACCATGTTGTGGTACGCGTGCACCCCGACCACGCTGCTCTGGGTGGGGGTGGGGCGGGTGACGGTGGGGTCCCGGTGCTCACGGTGGTGCAGGTCGTCGATCAGTTCCTTGACCAGCCCGAGCGAGGTGTCCGGGCCGGCGACGCCGCCCGGGCTGCCGCCGAAGTCGGAGTAGTAGGCGGTCTGCAGGTCCTCGATGACGTACAGGCCGCCGGGCCGCACGTGCGGGAAGAGGGTTCGGAACGAGGTGCGCACGTGCTCGTTCAGGTGGCTGCCGTCGTCGATGACGATGTCGAACGGGCCGTGCTCCCGGGCGAGTTCGGTCAGGAAGTCGGGGTCGTTCTGGTCGCCGACCAGCGCCGTGAGCCGGGGCTCGGAGAGCGAGGTCTTGTCGTACAGGTCGAGCCCGAAGACGGTGCCGCGGGGGAAGTAGCGCTTCCACATCTTCAGCGAGCCGCCGCCGAGGTCGTCCTCGAACCCGCCGATCCCGATCTCCAACACCCGTACGGGCCAGTCCCGGTAGCGGGCGAAGTGGTGCTCGTAGTGCGCGGTGTACCAGTGGAAGCTGGCCCACTTGTCGGAGCCGTACCGGATGGACAGCTCCCCGAGCTCCGGGGCGCGCCCGGTGCAGCCGGCCATCAGGGTGGCGGTGGCCTGGGCCGCCGCGCGCAGCACGATGTCCATCTCGCCGAGGAGTTCGCGCAGTTGACCGGGGTCCTCGGGGGTGGGCATGAAGGTGTTGTGGAAGTCCCCGGTACGCGGGGAGTCCACCGGCCCGAAGAGCCGGCGGAGCAGCCCCGCGGCGGTGAAGGTGATCCGCGAGCGGACCTTGGCGGACTCCTCGGCGACCAGGCGGACCGGCTCGTCGCGCACCACGCGCAACGCGGCCGAGTGCCGTTCCCCGCCGTGGGTGAGGTCGAGCGCCACGTCGACGGGGGCGGTGTTGGCCGGCTCCGGGCAGCGGAACCGCACCTCGTCGACGAGCACCCGGGCCACATCGGACAGGCCGACGTCCTTCAGCAGGGCGTCGATCTCGTCGTCGGAGCCGGCTCCGGCTCGGATCAGGCGTCGGATCAGGGCGTTCTCTGCGGCATCCACCATGGCGGCGTCCCATCGGTCCACGAAGCGGTCCCGACCACCGTCGACGGAACGCCTGGAGAGCGGCTCGACCGCCGCTGAACGCCGCTGGGCCCCGGCCTCAGAAGTCCGCGCGGTGGTCGGCCACCCACTGCGCGAACGTGCGGGCGGGCCGACCGGTGACCCGCTCGCAGGTCGGCCCCACCGGGACGTCCACCGGGTCCTGGAGCAGCCAGTCCACGGCCTCGGCCGGCATGCCCTGGCCGAGCCACAGTTCACGGGCCGCGGGCACGGTCAGCTCCTCGAAGCCGATGTGCCGGCCGAGGACCTCGCCGAGCACCCGCACCTGCTCGTGCTTGGACAGCGACTCCGGGCCCGCGAAGGCGTACGCCCGTCCGGCGTGCCCCTCCTCCAGCAGGGCGGCCAGCGCCACGTCGGCGATGTCGGCCTCGTGCACCGGGGCGCTGCGGGCCGCCCCGAACGGGGCGCGGACGGTGTTCTCGGCCCGGATGGTGGGGGCCCACCAGGACAGCAGGTTGGTCATGAACTCGCCCGGCCGGACGTGCGTCCACTCCATGCCGGAGGCCTCCACGGCCCGCTCCACCACGCTGTGGTGGTCGCCGCTGTAGTCCCCGGCGGCGTACTCGGCCGCGATCGAGGAGAGCACGACGATCCGCCGCACCCCGGCCTTGGCGGCCCGGGCGGTGAACTCCTCGGCGGTACCGGGGAGCGGGAACAGGAAGGCCCGGTCCACCCCGGCGAGGGCCGCGTCCAGGCTCGACGGATCCGCGAGGTCGCCGCGGACCACCTCCACTCCCTCGGGCAGCGTGGCGCGCTCCGGCGTGCGGGTCATCGCGCGCACCGGCACGTCCGCCGCCAGCAGGCCCGCCACCACGTGCCGGCCCACGTTGCCGGTGGCTCCGGTCACCAGAACGGTCATGGTCTCGTCTCCTTCTGCTTCTTCTCGGGTACTGCGCTTCGTCGTGTTCAGGGGGCTTCGGGCGCGGCTTCCGCCGCGACTTGAGCGCCCGTCGAGCGGCCGTTGCCATCGTCGGGGCGCCTACGTACGTTCCACGTCACGATCCGGGAGGAACCATGAGCGGCACGGATGGACGGGTGGCCGTCGTCACCGGGGCGACCAGCGGGATCGGCCTCGCCGTGGCCCGAGCGCTGGGCGCCGGGGGACTGCGGGTCTTCCTCTGCGCCCGGGACGGTGCGGCGGTCGCCGACACCGTGACACTCCTGCGGGAGGAAGGGGTCGACGCCGACGGGCGGAGCTGCGACGTGCGTTCCACCGAGGAGGTGGACGCCTTCGTGCGCGCCGCCGTCGACCGGTTCGGCCCGATCGACGTTCTGGTCAACAACGCGGGCCGCAACGGCGGTGGGGCCACCGCCCAGTTGACGGACGAGCTGTGGCTGGACGTCGTCGACACCAACCTCACCAGCGTGTTTCGGGTGACGAGGGCCACCCTGACCAGCGGCGGCATGCTGGACCGCGGCCGGGGCCGGATCGTCAACATCGCCTCCACCGGCGGCAAGCAGGGCGTGGTGCTGGGCGCGCCGTACTCGGCCTCGAAGCACGCCGTGGTCGGTTTCACCAAGGCGCTGGGCCTGGAGCTGGCGAAGACCGGCATCACCGTCAACGCGGTCTGCCCCGGCTACGTGGAGACGCCGATGGCCGAGCGGGTCCGGGCGGGCTACGCCGAGGTGTGGGGCACCACGCCCGAGGCGGTGCTCGAACGGTTCGAGGCGAAGATCCCGCTGGGCCGGTACACCACGCCCGAGGAGGTCGCGGGGCTGGTCGGCTACCTGATCACGGACACGGCGGCGCCGATCACCGCCCAGGCCCTCAACGTGTGCGGCGGGCTCGGCAACTACTGAGCGTGGCCCGGTCACGGCAGCTCGTCCCCGCCCCCGTCCCCGGTGCCGACGTCCGGGTCCGGGGGCGCGGGCGTTCCCTTGAGCTCGTGGAAGCCGGGGGTGCCGGCCAGCAGCAGGGTGGCGTCCCACAGTCGGCCCGCCTCCTCTCCGCGGGGCACGCGGGAGAGGACCGGCCCGAAGAAGGCCACCGGAGGACGGCCGGGCCGTGCCGGGTCGGTGACGGCCACCACCGGGGTGCCGGTGCGCGGGCCCAGCAGGCCGAGGGCTTCGGCGTGTGAGGCGCGCAGCGCCGCGTCGTGCGCGGTGGAGGTGCCGGCCCGGGGCCCGGGCCCTCCTGCCCGGGGGTGTGGGCGTGGGGGGCGGTCAGCCCGGCTGGGTGGGGGTGGCTGTGCCCGGCCCCCTCAGGGGCGCCCGCCAGACCGGCGGCGGCCAGCGCCGTGGCCGGGTCGGTGATCCAGCGCCGGCCGCTGCCGGCCCACAGGGCGCGGTGGAAGCGGACCAGGGCGTCCTGGCCGTGGGCCTGCCGGACGGCGGTGGCGATCCGCACCGGCACCAGGAGGTAGCCGTCAAGATCCCCTTCCGGGTCGTCGTCGCGGCCCTCGTTGAGGAGCGCCAGGCTCATCAGGTGCCAGCGCGGCGCCAGCGGGCGGACCCGGGTCGCCTCCCGCAGCCAGCGGGAGGTCAGCCAGGTGTAGGGGCAGGCGGGGTCGAACCAGACGTCCACGGTGCGGGCGCCGGGGCCCGGCGCGCTGCGGTCGGTCACGGTGACTCCTTCAGAAGACGCGATGCTTCGTCAGAACTGGCACTATGCTGAGGCGTTGCGCATGCCGCGGATCCCGGCCGCGACGCCCAGCATCGCGATGGCGCCGGCCGCGAGGAATCCGTACAGCACCACCGATTCTGTCAACTGCCCGTCGAAAAGGGCGCGTTCGGCCTCGACCACGTGGGTCACCGGGTTGATCCGGCTCAGCACGTAGAGCCAGGTCGGCGCGGCCGCCTCGGTGATCGGCAGCAGCACCCCGGAGAGCAGCAGCAGCGGAAAGAAGACCACCTGCTGTACCCCGTAGAACAGGGTCTGCTGGCGGCGGGAGTGGAGCGCCAGGGTGAAGGACAGCGCGCCGATGCCGACGCCGAAGACGCTCAGCAGCACGAGCCCGGCCAGGGCGCCCGGCAGGTGCAGCCGGAAGTCGGTCGGCAGCAGCAGGAGGAGGATCAGCAGGGCTTGGGTGAGCAGGACCACGACCTCCTTCAGTGTCCGGCCGACCAGCATGGCGGCCCGGTTGAGCGGGGTGACGAGCAGCCGCTCGAAGGCGCCCGAGGAGATCTCGTTGAGCAGCGAGGCGCCCGCCCCCGCGGTGGCGGACAGGCCGAGCAGGACGAGCATGCCGGGGACGAACCACTGCCAGGGCGAGCCCGCGCCGGCCGGCCCGCCGCCCGCGCCCGGGCCCGCGCCCGAGCTGGAGAGCAGCGGCGCGAAGAGGGCGAGCAGCAGGAACGGCAGCATCATCGTGAAGAGCAGGCCGACGGGCTGGCGCAGTTCGGGCTTGAGTTCGCGGGCGAACGCGGTGCGGGTGTCGGTGAGCACCTTCATGGTCAGGCTCCCTGGTGAGGGGTGGTCGGGATGCCGGCGTCGGCGCTCTCCCGGAGGGTGCGGCCGGTCAGGGTGAGGAAGACGTCGTCGAGCGTGGGACGAGCCAGCCGGGTGCTGTGCACCTGGATCCCGGCCGCGTCGAGGTCGCGCAGCAGCTCCGGCAGCCGGACGTCGCCGTCGGAGGTCCGGACCCGCACCTCCCGGTCCTCGACGGTCACCTCCCGAACGGCCCGCAGGGTACGGGCCCGGGTGGTGGCCGGGCCGGTGTCGGCGGGGTCGGCGGTCGTGAAGGTGATGAGGTCACCGGCGAGTTCGGCCTTGAGGCGCTCCGGGGAGTCGTCGGCGATCACTCGGCCGTGGTCGACGACCAGCACCCGCCCGGCCCACAGGTCGGCCTCCTCCAGGTAGTGGGTGGTGAAGACGATGGTGGTGCCGAGGTCCTTGTGCAGGCGCAGTACGTGCTCCCAGATGTTGGCGCGGCTGTGCGGGTCGAGCCCGGTGGAGGGCTCGTCGAGGAAGAGCAGGTCCGGTTCGTGGACCAGGGCCATGGCGATGTCGAGCCGGCGGCGCTGGCCCCCGGAGAGGGTGCCGACCGTCCGCCGGGCCAGCCCTTCCAGTTCGAGGGCGTCCAGCAGGCGTTCGGCCCGGGCGTGCGACTCGGCGCGGCTCAGGCCGTAGGCGCGGCCCTGGGTGACGAGTTCGTCCATGACCTGGAAGCCGGTGCCGGCGCTGTTGCCCTGGCCGAGGTAGCCGATCCGGCGGCGCACCCCGGCCGGGTCGGCCACCACGTCGTGCCCGGCGACGGTGGCGGTGCCCGCGGTCGGCGGGAGCAGGGTGGTCAGCATCCGCAGACTGGTGGTCTTCCCGGCGCCGTTCGGGCCGAGGAAGGCCACCACGGAGCCGGCCTCGATGTCGAGGTCGAGACCGCGGACGGCTTCGACGGTCTCGCCCTTGGCGCGGAAACTTCGGGTGAGTCCGCGGGTGTGGATCATGAGGTCTCCCGTACGGGGGGCGTGGAGGGCGGAGCGGAGAGTGGAGCGGAGGTCCCGGCTGCCGGGGGCCGATCGGAGCGGCCCCGGCCGGGCGGAGGAGAAGCCAGCTGCTCCGGGCTCTTGACTTCTGAGAGCTTAGAAGCGTCAATAACGTCACTGTCAGGGCTGCTGACAGTCTTCTTCCCGCCCTCGGAACCCCGTTCGAGCGCGCCGCGTACCAGTGACCCTCCACCGGCCCGCCAGCGACGGACCCCAGGCTGATCGCCGACGGACGATCGGCCGCAGGCCGCACGGGAAGGTCGGTGAACCCCATGGCAGGACTCACGCGCAGACGGTTGATGGAGCTCTCGACGACGGCCGGGGGAGCCGCGCTGCTCGGTGTCCCGGCCGCCGCCGCTCCGGCGGCCGGAGCGCCTGCCCCCCTGGGGCCGGTGGTCCTCGGCCCGGACGACCCCCGCTACACCGAACTCACCACCCGCGGGCACAACGGCCGCTTCACCGGCTCCCCGGACGTGGTGCACCTGGTCGGCTCGCCCGGCCAGGTGGTCGCCGCGGTCGAGCAGGCCGCCCGGGACCGCAAGCGGATCGCGGTCCGCAGCGGCGGCCACTGCTTCGAGGGCTTCGTCGACGACCCCGCCGTCCGGGTCCTGATCGACGTCTCCGAGATGACGGACGTCTCCCACGACCCGGAGCGGCAGCTCTTCGCCGTCGCGGCCGGCGCCACCCTCGGGCGGGTCTACCGCACGCTCTACCTGGGCTGGGGCGTGACCCTGCCGGGCGGCAGCTGCCCCGGCGTCGGGGTGGGCGGCCACGTCGCGGGCGGCGGCTACGGGGCACTGTCCCGCCGGTACGGGCTGGTCGTCGACCACCTGTACGGTGTCGAGGTCGTCGTCGTGGACCGGTCCGGCCGGGCCCGCCTGGTCACCGCCACCCGGGACTCCACCGGGCCCGGGCGCGAGCTGTGGTGGGCCCACACCGGCGGCGGAGGAGGCAACTTCGGGGCCGTCACCCGCTACCTGTTCCGGTCACCGGCCGCCGCCGACGCGCCGGGCGACCTGCTGCCGAAGCCGCCGACCGCCGTACGCTCGGTGTCCCTCGGCTGGCAGTGGCAGGACCTGAGCCAGGAGGCGTTCGCCCGGGTGCTGCGCGCCCACGGGGACTGGCACCAACGGCACGCCGGTACGGACACACCCTACGCCGACCTGTCGAGCGGCCTCACCCTCGGCCACCGCGCCGCCGGGCGGGTCTCGGTGGACGCCGCCCTCGACTCCTCCCGCCCCCGCGCCCGGGAACTCCTGGACGCCTTCGCCGCCGAACTGACCGCCGCGGCCGGCGTCCCGCACACGGCGACCACCGCCGAGACGCCGTGGCTGAAGTCGGTGCTGGGCGTGGTGCAGTGGCCGGGCGGCGCCCGGTTCAAGTCCAAGTCCACCCTGCTGCGCAAACCCTGGTCCGACCGGCAGATCGCGGTCCTGCACGACCACCTGAACCGTGGCGGCGAGGAGTTCGCCACCGCCGGCGTCTACCTCACCTTCCTCGGCGGACGGATCAACACCGTGCCCCAGGACGCCACCGCCCTGCCCCACCGGGACAGCCTGTTCAGCGTCGTCCACGAGACCCTGTGGGGCGAGCCGGAGCAGACCGAACGCCACCTGGCCTGGGTGCGCGGCCTCTACCGGGAGCTGCACGCCGACACCGGCGGCGTCCCGGTGCCGAACGAGGCCAACGGCTGCGCCTACGTCAACTACCCGGACACGGACCTCGCCGACCCCGGCTGGAACACCTCGGGCGTGCCGTGGAGCGCCCTCTACTACCGGGACAACCACCGGCGGCTGCAACGGGTCAAGGAACGCTGGGACCCGCTGGACCTGTTCCACCACGACCTGGGCGTCCGGCCGGCCGGCTGACGGACGGCGGTGAGCCCAGCCCAGCGGTTCTCGAGTCACCGACCAGGGCCGGCCCCGACCCTGGCTCCGCTGACCGACAGCGGAGCCGGAGGAGAACCATGTCACGTCCCGGAACCCACCACACCGAACACTCGATCACCGTGTCCGCGTCCCCGCGGCGCGTCTACGACCTGATCGCTGACGTCGGCCGCTGGCCGGAGACCTTCCCGCCCACCGTGCACGTCGAACACGTCGAACGGGGCGACACCGAGGAACGCATCCGGATCTGGGCCACCGCCAACGGCGAGGTGAAGACCTGGACCTCGCGGCGGCTGCCGGACCCCGGCCGGCTCAGCGTCCGCTTCCGGCAGGAGGTCTCTCAGCCCCCGGTGTCCGCCATGGGCGGGGAGTGGATCGTCGAGCCGCTCACCGACACCGAGACCCGGGTGCGTCTGCTGCACGACTTCCGGGCCGTCGACGACGACGCCGAGAACGTCGCCTGGATCCAGCGGGCGGTCGACCACAACAGCGGCGCCGAACTCGCTGCCCTGCGCACCGCCGTCGAGCGCGAGGAGGCCGGGGCCGGCCTGGTGCTCACCTTCGAGGACACCGTCGCCTTCGACGGCGACGTCAAGGCCGCCTTCGCCTTCGTCGACGAGGCGCACCGCTGGCCCGAGCGACTGCCGCACGTGGCCCGCACGGAGCTGACGGAGGATCGACCCAACCTCCAGGTCCTGGAGATGGACACCCGGACGCCGGACGGCTCCACCCACACCACCCGGTCCGTCCGGATCCTTTTCCCGCACGACCGGATCGTCTACAAGCAGCTGCGCACCTATCAGGTCATGTCCGGCAACCTTCCGCACCTCGGGGGAACCTCAGCTGGACGGGGCGCGGCGCAAGGCGTGGGCCGAGAGCGGCTTCGCCCTCGCCGTCCGCACGGCGACCCCGCAGGCGTGGGCGGAGCTGGTGGCGAGCGGACTGCCCCTGGTCCAGGACGCGGGCTTCACGGAGATCGCCCCGGGCAGTTCCACGGTGGTGGCGGACCACCCGGCGCTGCGGCGCCCGTGAACGCACCGCCCTGACGCCGGCACGGCAACGTAGCGGGTCAGGTGCGCGCATCCCGACCCATCCCCGCCGCGTGACCCGGCTACCCGGCGAACGTGTGCGGTCACCGCGGTACGTGGCGGAGGCGAGTGATGCACGCCGCCCCTCACAGGAGGCGCCGCACGGCCTCCATGATCGCGTTCCGGCAGTCCTCCGGGTCCGACGTCAGGACAGTCGTCGCCGGCATGCTCGCGGCATTCGTCGGGCTCCAGGCCGAGGCGATGGCCAGGACGAGGGTGAGAAGTGTGGCCGGGGTGAAGCCCGGTGTGCCCACTCCGCCCTTCCGAACCGCTTCCAAGGAGGCGAGCTTGTCGTCGTGGGTCTGCTTGGCGACGGCAGGGTCCCGTTCCACGGCAGTGCCGCGTTCCAGCCGGTGCCACGTCGCCAGGCGGAGCACCTCGGGGTGCTTCTGGTAGAAGTCGAACAGCCGCCCGGCGTAGCCCGGCAGGTCGTCAGGTGTGAAGGGCACCATGTCGAGGCCGCGCCCGAGGTGTGCGTCGAAGACGGCGTCGAAGAGCCCGTCCTTGTTGCAGAAGTAGACGTAGATGAGGTTCTTGTTCGCCGAGGCGACCTTGGCGATCCGGTCGACGCGGGCTCCCGCGATCCCGTACGCCGCGAACTCCTGGGTCGCTGCGTGGAGGATGCGCGCCTTCGTGGCCTCGGCTCGGGACATGGGAGTCATGCTAACAGCGCGCCTACTGGGTCTTGCCGGGGCGTAGGACCCGTTGCCGTTGCCCTCGCCAGGTGAGCGCGTTCGCCGCTGGAACCACGGTGGATTCGTTTGAGACATGAGGCGATTCGTTCGGGAGCCCCGTCGGTGGTCTTGCTCCGGGTGAACCGGTGAGGGGGAGAAGTGCCTCGCCGGAACGGTGAGTTGCCACCGCCCGGCGATGACCGGCCCGACGGTCGGCGCGATGCGCAGACCCACGGCGAGGCAGGCCGGGGGACCGCGGCGACGTGCTCCTCGCGATCAGGGACCGGTACGCAGCGTGTGCCGGCACCGCAGTCCGAAGGCGTCGATCACTGCCTCGGAGGCGAGCAGCATGACGGTGCACCACAGGGTGACACCGGCCATCAGCCAGTCGATCAGCCGCCACCGGGGCAGGCCCAGCGCCGTGCCAAGCATGGCCGATCCCCGGGTGCCGAAGAGCGCAGGCCCGATGATGCCGAAGCCGATCACGCCGTACCGGTTCACCAGGCGCCGGGCCCGTCGGCCGGTGGGGCCGTCAAGGCGGTTCCGGCGGTTGCGGCGGTTCTCGGGCGGCGGCCCGGCGGTGACGGGCCGCCGCTTCGAGTGCCAGAGCAGCCAGCGGGTACGCAGCCACCCGGCCGCGAAGACGGCGGACAGCAGGCATCCGGCCGCGCCGAGGGGTACGGCGACGAGCGCGACGGGCGGGGGGGAGGGGGATCGAGAGGCCGAAGGGTACGGCCGGGGTGCCCAGGGCGAATCCGGCGAGCACGGCCAAGGCGAAGTTCAGCACGCAGCACTCCTCATCTCGGGGGCGGGCGCCACGTCGGTTCGCGGCGACAGTGGATTAACTAACCAGTTATGCTATCGCGGTGACCACCTCGCCATCCGCCTCAGCATCCTTGCCGGGCAGTTCGGTTGAACGACTGGCGGCATCCAGGTACGTACTTCTCACGACGTTCCGCCGGGATGGGCGGGCCGTGCCCACTCCGGTGTGGGTGATGGGGGACGGGGACTGCCTGGCCGTGTGGAGCGCGGCCGACGCAGGCAAGGTCAAACGGATCCGCAACAGCGGCCGGGTGACCGTCGCTCCCTGCAACTGGCGGGGAGTCCCGAAGGGGGAATCCGTGCCCGGTGTCGCCGAGTTGCCCGCCGACCGGGACACCGTCCACTACCTCGACCTGATGAAGCGCAAGTACGGCCTCGTCGCGCGGGTCGGCTTGCTGGGCAGCCGACTGAAGGGGTCCGGGTACCGCGCGGTGGGCATCCGGATCCGACTCGCGGAGTGACCCTCGCGGACCTCCGTCGCATCCGGCCATCGCTCTTTGCCTGCAGTCGTGTTGACGGGCCGTCGGATCTCAGGCAGCCTTGCCTCGGAATGTTAACCATCCAGTTAGTCAACTTATTTCGAACGGAGTGGCACCGCCATGTCGGCATCCACCACTGAGCTCACCAGCATCCCGCCCGAATCAGGACCCCCGTCCCCACGGTCCTCGCTGCGGTGGTGGGCGCTGGCCGTGATCGGCCTGGCCCAGTTGATGATCATGCTGGACGCCACCATCGTGAACATCGCGCTGCCGTCCGCCCAGGCCGACCTGGGCTTCTCCGACAACGACAGGCAGTGGGTCGTCACCGCCTACGCACTCACCTTCGGCAGCTTGCTGCTGATCGGCGGGCGTGTCGCCGATCTCTTCGGCCGCAAGCAGGCCTTTCTCGCGGGTGTCATCGGATTCGCCGCCGCCTCGGCGCTCGGCGGAGCCGCCGGTAGCTTCGAACTCCTGGTGCTGGCCAGGGCGATCCAGGGCATCTCGGGTGCCCTGCTGGCCCCGGCGGCCCTCTCCCTGCTGACGACCATCTTCACCGACGTCAAGGAGCGGGGCCGGGCCTTCGCGATCTTCGGTGCCATCGCGGGCGCCGGCGGCGCGCTCGGCAACCTGCTCGGCGGCCTGCTGACCGAGTACCTCAACTGGCGTTGGACTCTCTACATCAACCTGGCGTTCGCGGCGGTGGCGCTCCTGGGCGGTCTGCTGCTGATCGAGCGTCAGTCGCGGGCGGAGCAGCGCCCCAAGCTCGACGTCCCCGGTGCGGTACTCGTCACCCTGGGGCTCTTCGGCCTGGTCTACGGGTTCTCCAACGCCGAGTCGCGCGGGTGGAGTTCTCCCGCCAGCTGGGGTCTGCTGGTCGGAGGCCTCGCCCTGATCGCCCTCTTCGCGTACTGGCAGTCGACGACGGCCGGGCCGCTGCTGCCCCTGCGCATCCTCCTCGACAGGGATCGAGGCGCCTCCCAGATCGCCATTCTGGTCGCCACCGGAGGCATGTACGCGGTCGCGTTGTTCCTCGCCTACTACATGCAGCAGACGCTCAAGTACACCCCGGTCGAGGCGGGGCTCGCCTTCCTGCCCATCCCCGCCGCACTGGTCGTTGCCTCCGCCCTGGCCGTGGGGGTCCTGATGCCCCGGGTGGGGCCGAAGATCGTGATTCCCCTCGGGATGGCGCTGCTGGGCGTGGGCATGGTCTGGTTCACCCGCCTGGATCTGGACAGCACCTACACGGGAGGCATTCTGCCGCCGCTGCTCGTCCTGGGCCTCGGTCTCGGCCTGGTCTACGCGCCGGCGATCGACCTGGCCACCTACCGGGTTCACGAGGATGACGCCGGGGTGGCCTCCGCGGCGGTCAACACCTCGCAGCAGATCGGTGGTTCGTTGGGGATCGCCGTTCTCAACACGCTCGCGGCGACCGCCGCGGGCAGCTATCTCAGCAGCCGGCAGGCCACGCCCGAGGTGATCGCCGGGGCGGCGTTGCACGGCTACTCCACCGCGTACTGGTGGGCGGCCGGCCTCGCAGCCGTCGGGCTCGTCGTGACCTTCGCGCTGTACCGTCCCGGTGTTCGGGAGAAGTCCCCCGACGCGGTGAAGGCCGTCGCCATGTGACACCTGCTCCACGAAGTCCCTCCATCCTTGAATCGCAAGCAGCCCCCGGGGCCGTGCCGCGCCCCTCGGGGGCCGGTCGCCGCCCCGGGGGCTGCTTGGTCGGGCCGCCCTTGAGCGACTGATGGCGGAAGCCGAGTACGGCACCCGCAGTCATCCCCGGGCTCCGGGGGCGGCACGGCACGAAGCCGCCTCGGCCCGACGCCCGGCAGGACGGTGCGTAGGGCCTGTTCGGCGGCCTGCGGGTCGTAGTCCCCGAAGTGCTGGAGGACGGCGGACCAGGGTTCGCGGTAGGTGTCCCAGTCGTCGGCGGGCTCGCCGGCGTTGTAGGCGTCCTTGACCTCTTCCGCGTTGAAGTACGCGGTCAGGGAGGGGTGGGCGCCGCGGTCCACGGACGTCAGCTGCCCGTTCTGGCGCAGGCTGACCCGGCCCCAGACGCCGATCTCGGGGTGTGTGCCGAGTTCGGCGTTCGGCACTTCCAGGACGATGGCGAAGACGTTCTTGTCGGCGCCCCAGTCCACGCCGGTCCACTGGAACTTGGCGACGATGCGGTCGAGGTCGGCGAAGAACGGGTCGCTGCGGAACCCGGCGTAGAACGTGTACGGCCCGGAGTGCGCCGCGGTGGTCTCGGCGCCGAAGTTCACCGGCACGTCGATGAAGAGCTCCTGGCCGAGGGCCTCGTGGGAGCGGGCCTGCTTGCCCGTGGCCCGCAGGACGGTGACGCTCTGGCGGCCGTCCTCAGGCGGGGAGAAGACGAAGCTGTACGCCACGTCGGAGCGGTGGTCGCCGTCGGTGTCGACGTTGACGCGGTAGACGGCGTCCGGGTGGAACGCCTGGCCGCCGGTGGGGGCGACCGGGTTGACGTTCAGGATCAGCACGGTCCGGTCGCCGGGCACGGTGAAGGCGAACAGGTCCGTCATGTCGAGGCGGGCGTCGTCCAGGGGGGCGGAGGTTGGGGCCGCTGAGGTGATGAGACATGCCCACCAGCATGGGCAGCCCTGCCCCTTCGTGCCCGGCTGGCGGGCTCTTCGTGCCGCGGATTCACACCGATGCCGCCCCGCCGCATCCGTCGGGCCGTGCCGGTGGAGCGGGTCACCGACCGGGCTCCCCGCCGCCGATGCTGACGGCCGCGCCTTGTTGCCGGCCCGTTGTCCATCGATTGTCTGCCGGGACGCTGGGCTCAGGTGCTGCCCGGGGTGCCGCGGCCGTGTTGACCAGGGCGTTGACTGTATGCCGACGAGGTCATTGATCGTTTGTCTACCAGTATCCCTGACCGTATATCAGGTCCGGTCACGGACTCGGCGGCTTCCGGACGGGGCCGCCGGCGGACGACTCAGGAGGACTCGCATGTCCCGTATTCCCCTTCGCGTCCGCGCCGCGGCCGTCGCGGCCCTGGTGACGGCCGTCGCGCTGCCCCTCGCGGGCACGGCCACCGCCTCGGCGGCGGTTCCCGCCGGTGTCCAGAGCGCGCAAAGCTAGATCCTGGGCGCCGACTCGCCCACGACCTGGGCCGAGAAGAACGGCGGCTACATCCAGATCAACTGGACCCCGCCGAACAACGTCGGCAAGTACGACTGGATCGGCCTCTACAAGCGGGACCCGAACGCCATCGGCATCGACAGCTACGAGACCTGGCAGTGGGCCTCAACCACGGCACCTCGTAGCTGACCAGCGTTCCGGCGGTCAGCGGCGACTACTGGACGGCCTACATCTCCTACGACTACGCCTCCGGCCAGTACCGCATCATCGAGTCCCACCGCGCCCACATCGACTGAGCCGGTGGCCCTGTCGACGAAGGCGGCGGCGCTGGCCCTCGCCCTGCTGGGTGCGCTGCCCGCCCAGGGCGCCGCGGCGGCCGCTTCCCCCGTACCACTCCAGCATTACTGTGACATTCCTGCCGCCCAGTCCTGCCCGAAGGGATTTTTGGCATGACAACCGTGCGCCGCACACTTGGCGTTCCGCCATTTTTCTGCCCTTTGCCCGACGCCGTGTACGACAAGCCGGAGGAAATAGATGCCGGCGCCGTCGCCTGGATGTTCCGGCAAGGGTTCCGCAAGGAGGGTGACTGGCTGCCGCGCATGAATGCGGGTTCGTACACCGCACACTGCATGCCGTACGTCCTCGACCGGTGCGCCGAGATCATCACCTATGTCATGTACTGGGGCGGCGCTTGGGACGACGACCTCGACGTGATCCCGGGGCTGGACCAGCCCGCACCGCTGACGGTCCACGTCAGCCGTCTCAAGCACATCCTCGCCTCGCCCAAGTCCGTCGTGCCGCCCGGAGACGCGTACCTCTCCTCCTTCCAGGACTTCTGGAACCACATCTCCACCGTGTCGACCCCGGGCCAGCTCGAGCACCTGCGCCAGGGTTTCTGCAGCTACTTCGACGGCGTGCTGTGGAAATGTGCGAACCAGAGCCTCGGTGAACTCCCCGAACTGGGCGACTACCTGATCATGCGTGGCAACGATGTGGCCGGCCCCTGGCTGACCGCACTCACTCCGATCGGCGGCGGCTACGAACTGACCGCAGCCGAACGCCTCGATCCCCGGGTGCGCGCCGCCTCCGAAGCCGTATCCGTCATCGTCGGTCTCGACAACGACCTGATCTCCATTCACCGGGAGAATCTCCAGGGCTTGTTCGACCAGAACGCCATCAGCATTATGGTGCGCGACCGGCAATGCACGCCCGAGGAAGCGGTCGCCGAGGTCCGCGCGCTGCGCGACCGAATCATGTCCCTTTATCTGAATCTGCGTGACCAGGTCTCCGCGACCGCCCGCCCGGAACTGCGGCGATACGTCCACGAGATCGGCTACTGGATTCGCGGGCACATCATCTGGGCGGACTTCACCACCCGTTACTGCGCGCCTGTCGACCCGGAGACCGGCGAAGAACAGGACTTCGGTGGCTACGGCCTGGTCTGGGCCGACGAGCCGGCTGACGCCAACCCTGCGCCCCTGCCGATTCCACAGATCGCCTGGTGGTGGGACCAGTTGGAGAAGTGACAGCGGCGACGCAAAGTCCGACAGGTCCACAAGTTCGCCACTAACCGCATGGAGGTTTGTTCCGTGACAAGCCAGGAAACCCGCAGCTACACGAAGGGCAGCGCACCGAATGCCCTGCCCGTGCTCGGGCACGCGAATCAGCTGCGCAGCGACCCGCTCACCTTCCTCCGATCACTGCCCGAGCAGGGCGATCTCGTGAAGATCATGGTGGGGCCGACCCCCATGTACATCGCGTGCCACCCTGATCTGGTCCACGAGATGCTGACCGACAAGGTCAAGGACTTCGTCAAGGGCGGTCCCGTGATGGACCGCGTGCGCACGGTCCTCGGAGACGGGCTGGTCACGGTCGACGGCCTCGTCCATCGCAAGCAGCGACGCCTGATCCAGCCGTCCTTCCACCCTGCGCGCATCGCCGAGTACGTCGGCATCATGCAGAAGCAGGCAGCCGTGTCGGCTCATGAATGGCCGGAAGGCAAGAACGTCGACCTCCTGATGCAGATGGGCAACCTCAGTGCCGACGTGGCGCTGAGCTGCCTCTTCTCCGAGCCCGGTGAGGGCGAGGTGCGCCGGGGCGGTCACCACGGTCTCCCGACGGCCCTGAACACCGTGATCGACGGCATGTTCTTCCGCATGCTCAACCCGCTGCCGGCGCTGTCCTTCCTGCCCACTCCCGGCAACCAGCGCTACAAGCGGGCGGAGGCGCAGCTGCACCAGGTGGTGAACGAGACCATCGACCGCTACCGCCGCTCGGGCGACGGCGGCGGTCTGTTGCGCACGATGATGACGGAGGTCGACGAGGAGGGGCACCGCTTCACCGACCAGGAGCTGCACGACCAGTCCATCACCCTGCTCCTCGGAGGCGCGGAGACCACCGCCGTCCTGATGTCGTGGATCTTCCACCTGCTGCACGAGAACCCGCAGGTCGCCGCCAAGTTGCACGCGGAGCTCGACGAGGTGCTGGCCGGCCGCCCGGTGACGGCCGAGGACCTGAAGAAGCTGCCGTACACCCGCAACGTCGTCGCCGAGGGTCTGCGCCTCTACCCGCCGGCCTGGCTGCTCAGCCGTCGTGCCGCCGTCGACACCACGCTCGGCGGGCTGCCCGTGCCGGCCGGCACCGAGCTGTCGTACAGCCCCTTCCTGCTGAACCGGGACGCCCGCTACTTTGACGCCCCCGACAGCTTCGAGCCGGACCGGTGGCTCACCATGTCGACCACTCCGCGCAAGGGCGCCTACCTGCCCTTCGGCGCCGGGAACCGCAAGTGCATCGGTGACGCGTTCGCCCTCACCGAGGCCCAGGTCATCGTGGCCACCGTGGCCCAGTACTGGAAGCTGGACCGCGCCCCGGGCACCCGCCCCACGCGCGCCCTCGTGCGGATGAGCCTGCGTCCCGACCAGCTCACGGTGGTGCCGACCCGTCGGCAGCCGGCACGCGAGCCGCAGTCCGCCGCGAGCTGAACCCGTTCCGTTCGACCGACAGGGGCCCGGCGGGTGCCGCACCGGGCCCACCCCTGCCCGGCATGCCCTCCACCATGTGAACCCGCATCTACGGAGGGCATGCCATCCGACGCGGCCCGAACACCCACCGCTCGCCCGCACCTGCGGTGCGGCCCGGCGACTGCCGGGACCCTCCTTCGCCCGGCCGGAAAGTGATGCCTCTCGGCGCTTTCCCTCCCATGCCACGTCCTCGCGGACGCGGCCACATGATCTTGACGAACAGGAGTAACGACATGAACCCGCCCACCAGCCTTCGCGAGCCGGGAGCCGACGCCCTGGACTCGGTTCATCTGCGCGGCCTGATCGACGAGCGATTGAACGCCTTCCTCGACGCCAACTGCGACACGCAACCCCACCTGGTCTCGCTCATCGAGCACCTGCGTGGCTTCCTGACCGCCGGCGGCAAGCGCATCCGGCCGCTCTTGTGCATGGTGGGCTGGCACGCGGCGGGCGGATACGGCGACACGGGGCCCGTCATCGGCGCGGCGGCCTCACTCGAACTCTTCCACGCCTTCACCCTCATCCACGACGACGTGATGGACGCCTCCGACACCCGGCGTGGCCGTCCGACCCTCCATCGGACGCTGGAGACGGGTGCGGACGCCACGACCGCCGAGCGGTTCGGCACCAATAGCGCGATCCTGGTCGGCGACCTGGTCATGGTGTGGTCGGACGAGCTGCTGCACTCCAGCGGCATCGACCACGAGCGACTGGTCGCCGTCCGACCGCTGCTGGACGCCATGCGCACCGAGGTGATGATCGGTCAGTACCTGGACCTGCTGGCCACCGGGAAGCCCAACGAGGACGTCGAACGGTCGCTGGCCGTGATCCGCTACAAGACGGCGAAGTACACCGTGGAGCGGCCGCTGCACATCGGCGCGGTCCTTGCCGGAGCGGACCAGGCCCTGCTGGACGTCTTCACCGCCTACGCCCTTCCGATCGGCGAGGCCTTCCAATTGCGCGACGACCTCCTCGGCGTTTTCGGCGACCCGTCCAAGACCGGCAAGTCGGTCCTGGACGACCTGCGGGAGGGCAAGGCGACCGCTCTGATGGCACACGCCCTCCACGCCGCCGGCGCCGAGCAGGCGCGGGTGCTGAGGTCCCTGGTCGGCGACCCGGACCTGGACGAGGCAGGTGCCGAGACGGTTCGCGGGATCCTGCGGGCCACGGGCGCCGCCGACAAGGTAGAGCAGATGATCACCGATCGTGTGCAGCGTGCCCGGCGGGTCCTGGACGAGACCCCGTTCCCGGACGAGGTCAGGAAGACCCTCGAAACCTTCGTCACCACCACGACACTCCGGACCACCTGAGCACCACGTCGGCGCGGGTCGCCACAGTCCCGGCGCCGCCACACACGTCGCTGGCCTCGCGAGCCCACCCCGTCCGGAACCCGCTGCCGGGGGCGACCGGGGGAGAACCGGCCCGGCACCCGCCAGGGACGCGGTTCCGCGAGCACGCACCGTCGGATGCGGCTCGACGCCCTGGCCCGCCCTGCGCGATGACATCGCTCGCGCCGGCGGCCGCGACCGCCGGCCACGGTGGTCCGGGGGTGGCCCGGGCATGACGCGGCGCGCGGTCGAACGGGCTTACTTCATTCCTTCCTAGAAATCTGGATGACGCGATCTCAATGGAATTTCGACAAGGGGAGCTGAGCACGTCGACTCCACCGGCCTCGGCGGCAGGGACAGCGGACAGCCGACGTGCTCGCTCGGTCGGCACCGGCCACGCCCATGCCAAGGCCATTTTGCTGGGGGAGCACGCGGTCGTCTACGGAGCCCCGGCGCTCGCCCTGCCCGTTCCGCAGCTGTCGATCACCGCCAGCGCCGGGTTCTCCACCCGCGGTGAAGAACCGGCAGGTGTGTCCTTCACGATGACCGGATCCGCCTGGAAGGAGGTCGGAACGCAGGCATCCGAGGGGCTGCGTCGGCTGACCACCGACTTCAGGGCATCCACGGGCATCGACGACGGCCGGCATCTCGATGTGATCATCGACGGTTCGATCCCGCTCGGCAGGGGGCTCGGCTCCAGCGCGGCCTGCGCCCGTGCCGTCGTCCTCGCCCTGGCCGACCTCTGCGGCCGCGAGGTCTCGCAGCGGACGGTGTTCGACCTGGTGCAGACCGCCGAGAACGTGGTGCACGGCAAGGCCAGCGGCGTCGACGCCATCACCGTCGGCGCGAGCGCGCCGTTGCGGTTCCACGCGGGCGAGGCCCGCACGCTGCTGGTGGGCTGCGACGCGCTGTTTGTCATCGCGGACAGCGGCACCGTCGGCAGCACCAAGGAAGCGGTCGACAAGCTGCGGGAGAAGTTCCGACTCCACGCCGGAGCACAGGAGCGGTTCGTCCGCCGGGCGTCGGAACTGACCCGCGAAGCCGTGACCACCCTCGCCGCCGGCCGGCCGGAGGAGCTCGGCTTCCTGCTGACGGAGTACCACGGAATGCTCCGCGAGGCCGGGCTGAGCACTGACCGGATCGAGGGGATGGTGAGTGCCGCGCTCGCCGCAGGAAGCCTCGGTGCCAAGATCACCGGGGGTGGACTGGGCGGCTGCGTCCTCGCTCTGACCCAGCCCGAGCAGGCGAGAGAGGTCACCCGGCGGCTGCACGAAGCGGGGGCCGTGCAGACGTGGATCGTCCCACTGAGGAGGCTCGTCACGCATGTCTGAGCAACAGATCACTGTGTGCCGCCCGCAGGACCGGCAGGGCGCGAACGGGGTCACCGCCGTCGCGCACCCGAACATCGCGCTGATCAAGTACTGGGGGAAGCGCGACGAGCGCCTCTTCCTGCCGTGGACCAGCAGTCTGTCGATGACTCTTGACATCTTCCCCACGACCACCCGGGTCCACCTCGACGCCGAGGCTTCGGACGACGAAGTGACCTTCAACGGCGTACCCGCGGCGGGCGAGGAGCGGCGGCGCATCGCCGGGTTCCTCGACCTGGTGCGCCGGCGGGCCGGGCTCACGCACCGGGCCGTCGTCGACACCCGCAACACCGTACCCACCGGGGCGGGCCTGGCGTCCTCCGCCAGCGGCTTCGCCGCGCTCGCCGTCGCCGCCGCCGCCGCGTACGGACTGGACCTCGGCGGCACCGGTCTCTCCCGCCTGGCCCGCCGCGGTTCCGGCTCGGCCTCGCGGTCGATCTTCGGCGGCTTCGCCGTCTGGAACGCCGGCAACCCCACGGCGCCGCCCGCGGAGGCCGACCTCAGCTCCTACGCCGAGCCGGTACGGACGGGCGACCTCGACCCCGCACTGGTCATCGCGGTGGTCAACGCTGGCCCCAAGGAGGTGTCCAGCCGCGCGGCGATGCGCCGCACCGTCGAGACCTCGCCCCTGTTCGAGCCTTGGGCCGCGTCGAGCCGGGACGACTTGACCGAGATGAGGGCGGCGCTCCTGCGCGGCGACCTCGACGCGGTGGGTGAGATCGCTGAGCGCAACTCTCTCGGCATGCACGCGACCATGCTGGGCGCGCGCCCTGCGGTGCGCTACCTCGCGCCCGCCTCGCTCACCGTCCTCGACAGCGTGCTGGGGCTGCGGCGCGACGGCATACCGGCCTACGCGACCATGGACGCCGGACCGAACGTCAAGGTGCTCTGCCGTCGTACGGACGCCGACCGGGTCGCCAAGGCCGTGCGCGACGCTGCCGCGGGCGGCACCGTGCACATCGCCGGGCCCGGACAGGGCGCCCGCCTGGTGGACGCGGGCGGACGATGACCTCCGGGCGAACGGTCGTCCGCAGTGCGCCCGGCAAGCTGTTCGTCACGGGCGAGTACGCGGTGGTGGAGCCCGGTACCCCGGCCATCGTGGTGGCCGTGGACCGGGAGATCACCGCCACGGTGACCCTCTCCGAAACGGCCGACATCGTGATCTCCTCCGATCTCGTCCCCCGGGCGGTGAACTGGCGATGGCTCGACGGCCGGCTCCACGCTCCCGGCACGGAGAACGGGGAAGCCGACGGACACGGCGCGCGGGGCGCACTGACGCACGTGGTGGCAGCGGTCGAGACCGTGGGACGACTGCTGGCCGAACGCGGCCTGCCCATGCCCGGGCTGGACCTCTCGATCGGAAGCCGGCTGCATGACAACGGCCGCAAGTACGGCCTGGGGTCGAGCGGCGCGGTGACCGTGGCCACGATCGACGCCATCACGTCCCTGTGCGGACTGGACCTCTCACCCGACGCCCGGTACCGCCTGGCCGTGATCTCCTTGGTCGGGATCGACCCCGTGGGCTCCGGCGGTGACCTCGCCGCCAGTACCTGGGGCGGCTGGATCGCGTACCAGGCACCCGACCGGGCCTTCGTGCTCGACCTCACCCGCCGGCACGGCGTCGAGGAGGCGTTGCGCACGCCCTGGCCGGGCCACTCGGTCCGGAGGCTTCCGGCCCCGCGCGGCCTCGCCCTCGAAGTCGGCTGGACCGGCAACCCGGCCTCCACCGCCTCGCTCGTGTCCGGTCTGCACCGCCGGATCTGGCGCGGCACCGCGTCGCACCGCGCGTTCGTGGAGACCTCCACCGACTTCGTACGCGCCTCGATCACCGCTCTCGAGGCCGGCGACGACCAAAGCCTGCTGTACCAGATCCGCCGTGCCCGGCGGGAGTTGGCCCGCCTCGACGACGAAGTCGGGCTCGGCATCTTCACACCCGAGCTGACGGCCCTGTGCACGGTCGCCGAAACCGTCGGCGGTGCCGCCAAGCCGTCGGGCGCGGGCGGCGGCGACTGCGGCATCGCGTTGCTCGATGCCGAGGCCATGCACGACATCTCACATGTACGGCAGCGGTGGGCCGCGGCCGGGGTGCTGCCCCTGCCAGTCCGGCCCGCCCCGGAAGGGACTGAGAAATGAGCGCTCAGCGCAAGGACGACCACGTCCGGCTCGCCATCGAGCAGCAGGACACCCGCAGCGGGATCAACCAGTTCGACGAGGTGTCCTTCGTCCACCACGCCCTGGCCGGCATCGACCGGCCGCAGGTGTCCCTGGACACGACCTTCGCCGGGATCTCCTGGCAGGTGCCGCTCTACATCAACGCGATGACCGGCGGGACCGCCAAGACCGGCGTCATCAACCGGGGTCTGGCGATAGCGGCCCGCGAGACCGGGGTACCCATCGCGTCGGGCTCGGTGCACGCCTACTTGAAGGACCCGACGTGCGCCGACACCTTCCGCGTCCTGCGCCAGGAGAACCCCCACGGTTTTGTCATAGCAAATGTCAACGCGACGGCATCGGTCGACGACACCCGGCGTGCCCTCGATCTGCTGGAGGCCGACGCCCTGCAGATCCACGTCAACACGGCGCAGGAAACGGCCATGCCGGAAGGCGACCGGTCCTTCGGGTCCTGGGTCCCGCAGATCGAGAAGATCGCGGCGGCCGTTGACGTACCCGTGATCGTCAAGGAGGTCGGCAACGGCCTGAGCCGGGAAACCGTCCTGCTGCTGCGACAACTGGGGGTCCGCGCGGCGGACGTCGCCGGCCGGGGCGGCACCGACTTCGCCCGGATCGAGAACGGCCGGCGACCGCTCGGCGACTACGCGTTCCTCCACGACTGGGGCCAGTCCACCGCCGCCTGTCTCCTGGACGCTCAGAGCGCCGGCCTTCCCGTGCTCGCCTCCGGCGGCGTCCGCCATCCCCTCGACGTCGCCCGCGCCCTGGCCCTGGGCGCCTCCGGCGTCGGGGCCTCCGGAGTGTTCCTGCGCACCCTGCTCGACGGCGGTCCCGAGGCGCTGATCGAGCAGCTCACGAACTGGCTGGACCAGCTCGCGGCCCTCCAGACCATGCTCGGCGCGCGCACTCCCGCCGACCTCGCGAGCAACGACCTGATCATCCACGGCACCCTCCGTTCCTTCTGCGCCGACCGGGGCATCGACACGGGGCGACTCGCCCGGCGTTCCCGATCGGCCGACACCCTTCACAACGCGACAGGAAAAGCACAGTGACCGACACACACGCCATTGCCAGGGTCCCCATGAAGTGGGTCGGACCCCTTCGAGTCTCCGGGAACGTCGCCAACACCGAGACCCACGTTCCCCTCGCCACCTACGAGACACCGCTGTGGCCCTCCGTGGGCCGCGGCGCGAAGGTGTCCATGCTCACCGAACAGGGCATCGTCGCCACCCTCGTTGACGAGCGCATGACCCGCTCGGTGCTCGTCGAGGCGACCGACGCCCAGACCGCGTACACGGCCGCCCGCGCCATCGACGCGCAGATCGAGGAACTACGCGCCGTGGTCCGCAGCTGTAGCCGGTTCGCCGAGCTGCTCACCGTCCGGCACGAGATCGCGGGCAACCTGCTGTTCATCCGGTTCGAGTTCAGCACCGGCGACGCCTCCGGCCACAACATGGCCACGCTCGCCTCCGACAATCTGCTGACGCACCTGCTGCGGACCATTCCGGGAATCTCCTACGGATCGATCTCCGGGAACTACTGCACGGACAAGAAGGCGACCGCGATCAACGGCATCCTCGGCCGCGGGAAGAACGTGGTCACGGAACTGCTCGTCCCGCGCGACGTGGTGGAAGGCGTCCTGCACACCACTGCCGCCCGGATCGTCCAGCTGAACATCCGCAAGAACCTGCTCGGGACCCTGCTGGCCGGCGGCATCCGCTCGGCCAACGCCCACTACGCCAACATGCTGCTCGGCTTCTACCTGGCCACCGGCCAGGACGCGGCCAACATCGTCGAGGGCTCCCAGGGCGTCACCCTGGCCGAGGACCGCGACGGCGACCTCTACTTCTCCTGCAATCTGCCCAACCTGATCGTCGGCACCGTGGGCAACGGCAAGGGCCTGGAGTTCGTGGAGACGAACCTGACCCGCCTCGGCTGCCGCGTGGACCGCGCCCCTGGCGAGAACGCGCGCCGGCTCGCCGTCATCGCGGCGGCGACGGTCCTCTGTGGCGAGCTCTCGCTGCTCGCGGCGCAGACCAACCCGGGTGAACTCATGCGTGCACACGTCGAACTGGAGCGCGACAACAAGACAGCAAAGGTCGGTGCCTGAACATGTCCAACGCCGCTTCCTTCGGAATCCACGATCTGTCCTTCGCGACGACCGAGTACGTCCTGTCGCACGCGGCACTCGCCGAGTACAACGGCACGGAGATCGGCAAGTACCACATAGGCATCGGCCAGCGGTCGATGAGCGTGTGCGCCGCGGACGAGGACATCGTGACCCTGGGGGCCGCCGCCGCGGCCCCGATCATCGCCCGGCACGGTTCCGAACGGATCCGGACGGTGGTCTTCGCGACGGAATCCTCGATCGACCAGGCGAAGTCCGCCGGCATCTACGTGCATTCACTGCTCGGCCTGCAATCGGCCTGCCGCGTCGTCGAACTGAAGCAGGCCTGCTACGGAGCCACGGCCGCCCTGCAATTCGCCATCGGACTCGTACGACGCGACCCCGACCAGCAGGTCCTGGTGATCGCGAGCGACGTCTCCAAGTACGAACTGGACAGCCCCGGCGAGGCGACCCAGGGTGCCGCCGCGGTGGCGATGCTGGTCAGCGCCGACCCCGCCCTGGTCTGCATCGAGAACGCCTCGGGCCTGTTCACCGCCGACGTGATGGACTTCTGGCGGCCGAACTACCGCACCACCGCCCTCGTCGACGGGCAGGAATCCGTCGAAGCGTACCTGCAGGCGGTCGCAGGCAGCTGGAAGGACTACGGCGAGCAGGGCGGGCGCACACTCGACGAGTTCGCCGCGTTCTGCTACCACCAGCCGTTCACAAAGATGGCCTACAAGGCACACCGCCACCTGCTCAACCACGCGGGCCACAGCGCCGACCAGGCCGACATCGAGCACGCCATCGGGCAGACCGTGGCCTACAACACCTCCATCGGCAACAGCTACACCGCCTCGGTGTACCTCGCTCTCGCCGCGCTGCTCGACCAGGCGGACGACCTGACCGACCGGCCCATCGGCTTCCTCAGCTACGGTTCCGGCAGCGTCGCCGAGTTCTTCGCGGGCACGGCCGTCCCCGGCTACCGCGAACACCTGCGGACCGCAGCGAACCTCGCGGCGATAGCCAGGCGCAAGCCGGTCGACCACGCCCGCTACCGCGAGCTGCACGAGTGGTCCTTCCCGGCCGACGGAGGAGACCACCCCACCTCGCAGCAGACCACCGGGCCCTTCCGGCTGGCCGGCGTCAGCGGTCACAAGCGCATCTACCAGGCGCGCTAGAACACCTGCGATCCCGAACACCTGCGGTCCCATGCGTGCGGGGGCAGCCTCCGCGGCTGCTCCCGCACGCGCCCGCCACCGCCGCAGGCCAGTTCTAACACACCGTTCTCCATACCATTTGAGGGGAGGGCAGCCGTATGACCGACGTCAGGATTCTCGGTACGGGTGCCTATGTGCCGGAGCGAATCGTGTCCAATGACGAGGCCGCGGCGGCGGCGGGGGTCGACGACGCGTGGATCACCGACAGGACCGGCATCCGGGAACGGCGATGGGCTGCCGACGGCCAGGCCACCTCGGACCTGGCCACCGCCGCGGGGCGTGCCGCGCTGCGGTCGGCCGGCATCTCCGCCGAGGAGCTGTCCGTGATCGTGGTCGCCACGTCCACACCCGACCGGCCGCAACCGCCCACCGCCGCCTACGTCCAGCAGCGGCTCGGCGCGAGCGGCGCGGCCGCGTTCGACGTCAACGCGGTCTGCTCCGGCACGGTGTTCGCGCTCTCCGCGGCCGAGGGCGTACTCGCCCGCACCGGCGGCCATGCGCTGGTCATCGGTGCGGACCTGTACTCCCGCATCCTGAACCGGGCCGACCGCAGGACCGTGATCCTGTTCGGGGACGGCGCCGGAGCCGTGGTCCTGGGGGCGCCGGTCGACCACGGACCACGTGTCCGGCACCTCTCGCTGCACTCGTTCGGCGAACTGTCGGGGCTCATCGAGGTGCCCGCCGGCGGCAGCCGCATGCCGGTGGACCAGACGGTCCTCGACGCAGGGCTCCAGTACTTCGCGATGGACGGGCGAGGCGTGCGGAACTTCGTCGGTGACCACCTGCCGCAGCTGGTCAAGGGATTCCTGCACGAATGCGGTGTCGCGCCCGACGACATCGACCACTTCGTACCGCACCAAGCCAACGGCACCATGCTGGACAGCGTCTTCGCCGACCTGGCACTGCCTCGCGCGACCATGCACCGCACCCTGACGCACTACGCCAACACGGGAGCCGCCTCCATCCCGATCACCCTGGACGCGGCCGCCCGCGCCGGCGCCTTCACCCCCGGCGACCTGATCCTCCTGGCCGGCTTCGGCGGCGGCATGTCGGCGGGATTCGCGCTGGTCGAGTGGTGAGAAGGTCCGGGCCGGTGGGGAAAGCGCCGTAGCCGAGGAACGGGCCGGCGGCCCCCACCGGCTCGGCGCGGAACGCCGAGCCGGCCCGTGCCGCGGGCCTCAGCTTGATCTTTAACCTCGCGCGGCGAGGTGGGCCTGGAGCGTGGATTCGCGTTTAACGGTCTTGCCGACGTCGTGGCGGGGTGCCGGGTTGCGGTTCTTCGAACCCGGTGGCCGTCCGGGGCCGGGTCGGGAGGGTTTCGGCACGCGGGCCGGAGTGAGGAGCTTCGCGCGTAGGTTGCGGAACCCTCGGCGGACCCGGGCGGGGGTCAACTTGGCTGCTGCTGGCAGCGGGCGTTCCCACGGGCGGCGCAGGTCGGCGGCGAGCGGGCGGGCCAGGCGGAGCTGGGTGTGGGCGACGATGGCCAGCCAGGTCCACCCGGCCCTCCGGCGGCCCTACCTCAGCGGGCCGCGCTCGTCGACGCACACCGTCGGCGCCGACAGGAAGACGTCGGCGTCCACCGGGCCGTAGGCGATGTTGAAGGTGCCCATCCAGTACGACCGGTCCTGCATCCCCGTCACGCTGCTGAAGCGGTAGTTCAGCTGCCACCGCACCCACCGGCCCGGCGCGAGCGTGCCGAGGTTCTCCGCCAAAGCTGACGGTCGCCCAGCCGGTCCACCTCAGCCGGCCGTGCGCCAAGGACGGTTTGCAGCAAACGGAACAACCGCAGCGATCACCCGGATGTAGGGCAAGTGGCACCGGACTGGGACGCGTCCCGCGCCAGCCGCGCACGCCGAAGGCGGCCCCAGAGCGAACGAGCGGCTCGCCGCAGTCCGTGATCTACGCAGGGCGTGGGCGGCCCAACTCGAGCAAGGGCACGGCCGTGCTGGTCCTGTGCAGCGGAACCAGCAAGACGATCACGCGAGGCGGTGCCGCCTGCGCGGGCAGCGACGGCTTCGCGGGCACCTGGGGCACCGCCGGCCTGGGGGTCAAGGGGTTGGAAACTCCACTCGGAGGGTGCCTCGGGATTTCCTTTGCCGCTGGCGTAGTTGCTACCGAGGGGTAGTCCAGGTGTGTGGAGTGCCGCCCGTGGGGGCTGTCTCTTAGTTCTGTTGAACTAGCCGTTCCTGCACGTCAGTTGTTTAGGTCGAACTCTGCGGTGACGGGTGCGTGGTCGCTCCAGCGTTCGGCGTGGGAGCCGGCGCGTTCGACGTAGGCTTCAACACACCGTTCGGCGAGGCTCTTTTGACAAACAATTAGGTCTACTCGCCAGCGGATAGGCGCCTTTTCGAAAAAGGCCCACCCGTTCGAGTGCGAAGTGTTCGAGGGTGCCCGCTGGCCTGGGCGGTAGGGGGATGCCCATGGGCATCATGACGGTTTCGGCGCCGGTTCGGGTGGTGGTGGGTTCGCGTGTCTCGAACACGCACGGGGGCGAGGGCAAGGTCTCGCATCTGGTGCAGGCGGAGTCGGCGACGAGGCACGCGGTCTCGAAGGAGTGGGAGATCGTCGGGTCGTTCGAGGACCTGGACGTCTCCGCCGAGGTCACGCCGTGGAAGCGTCCGGACCTGGGCCCGTGGCTCTGCCCTTGCCGAAAACGTCATCCGCTCTGATCAGGCAGCATGTTGCTACTCATGGAGGAGGCCGCCGAGTCGGTCGCGTCGTCGTATGCCGAGGCGGGCGATTTGCCCTGGATCGGTGATCGGTTGGGGGAGTGGGTGGAGTGGGCGGGCGTTGGCGATGCCCTGGTGTGGCCGGTGCCCGTTGTAGAACGTCTCGAACTCGCGCAGGGAGTGCAGGAGATGGCGCTGGTCCCAGATCAATGTCCGGTCCAGTAGTTCTCGCCTGCAGGTTTGTACCCAGCGCTCCATGATGGAGTTCATTCTCGGCATCCGGACGCCGCTGAGTACCACCTCGATGCCCGCGTCCTTGAGTACCTCGTCGAACAGCTGCGGGAACTTCCCGTCCCGGTCCCGGATCAGAAAGCGGGCCCGGCAGTCGGCGTCCTCAAGATCCATGGCGAGATTCCTCGCCGTCTGGGCCACCCAGGCTGCGGTCGGATGCGCGGTCACGCCCAGGACCCGGATGCGGCGGCTGGCGTGCACCGCGAACACGTACAACCGGCCCCGGACAGGGTGACTGTCTCGAAGAAGTCGCACGCGAGGAGCGCGTCGGCCTGGGAGCGCAGAAAGTCCGCCCACGTGGTGGAGGTCCGCTCGGGTGACGGCGGGATCCCGGCCTTCTGGAGGATCTCCCACACCGTGGACGCGGCCGCCTTCACGCCGAGGACGAGAAGCTCGCCGTGAAGGCGGCGGTACCCCCACCCCGGATTCTCTGCGGTCAGGCGCAGGACCAGGGTGCGGATGGAGCGTACGGTGCGCGGCCGCTCTCCGCGCTTGGGACGGGACCGGGCAGCGTGACGGCGGGTGACCAGGTCGCGGTGCCAGCGAAGAACGGTGTCCGGCCGTACCAGTAGCCGTATCCGGCGGAGCACCTGCGTCGGCAGGTGGTGGAACAGTGCCGCAAGGAATGCCCGGTCGCTCGCTTCGAACCGGACCCGCTGCCCGCCCAGCTGCCGTTCCAGCACCGCGATCCGATGGCGCAGGGCCAGGATCTCCACGTCCTTGTCGCGGTCGCTCATCGGCAGCAGGCGTAGCATCGCGAACGCGTTGGCCACGCCCAGGTACGCCAGTCTCAGCAGCACGATCCATCAGCCTGGCACGCTCATGCGGGCACTCGTGGCCGTTCGCGAGAATGCGCAGGTCACAGGCCCCGGATGAGGTTTTCGGCAGGAGTAAGGTCGCGCCGCGGGGCCCCCGGACCGCGGCCGCCACAGCACGCTGTCAACCACCTGGCGGTGGTCACGCCATGGACGACCCGGTTGTCCACCTGCGGCAACCGGGTCGATCCGCTTCCACGTCGCGCCGTCAACTCACCTCAACCTGACGTGAGATCAGTTGACGGACGCGCCGACGGGTCGGCTGTTCGCGCGGATCGTCGCGTGGATCCAGTCGGCGTAGGCGGGTGCGCTGCTGTAGAGGCCGGGGCCGGAGGCGCACGGTACGTGTCCGCCTACGCCGGGGCCGGAGGTGACGCCGATGAGTTCCCACCGCCCGCCCCGGCCGCGCTGGATCTGTGGCCCGCCGGAGTCGCCGAAGCAGGCCATCGCCTGGGGGATCCGGCTGACGGTGCACAGCCGGCTGGGGCCCGCGTAGCCGGGGTCGCACTCGGATTCGGCCGCCCGGCGGGTGTCGAGCTGCTGGAGGTGGTCGGGGAACTTCAGAAGGTCGAGGTCGTTGCTGTCGACAACGGTGCCGAAGCCGAGCAGCCGGGTCGGGGTCCCGGGGTCTCCGGGCCGCTCGGCGATGGGAATGGGCCGCTCCTTGACCGGGCTGTCGAGACGGATCAGTGCGACGTCGTTCAGGTTGGGCCCGGCGCCCCAGCTCTGCCGGTAACCGGGGTGGGTGAACGTGCCGGCGATGGCGCGGACGGTGCCGCCGGACTTGCGTTCGTCGCTGCCGACGCGGACGGTGCCTGTGGGCTCGACCAGGTTCGGGTCGACGCAGTGGGCCGCCGTCAGCACCCACTGGCGGTCGATCAGCGAGGCGCCGCAGACGCCGTCCGGCAGGCCGGGGGCCGACACCGGAATGGACGCCATGAACGGGTGGCGCTGCGTGGCGTCCGTCCCGTTGACGATCGCCCCGGCACTGCCGGCCGTCGCGACGGCGCACCCTGCGGCGATCACGGCGATGGTCGCGACGCGGGCCGCGCGGCGCCGCATGAGCTTTCGGCTGGGCATCAGAGATCCTCCTTGAAGCGGAATTTCCGGCTGCCTCAGCCTTCCTTTTCAAGATCCACCGGCCTATCCGGGCAGCAGGCGTAAGGACGGTGGGGATACCCCCCGGCGTCGTTGTCGTGGATGGCGTCGTCGAGAACGAGGCCCCTACGCGTGGTGAGGCGGGTTGTTACCGGTGTCGGTCATGCCGACCTGGCAGGGGGCCGTGTCGCCGGTCCGGTATCCGCGCCGCACTGCTGGAGTGAGGTGCGTCACTTCGCGCGCCGTCGTGCAGCACCGCCTCGGCGATGACCGTCATGGGGGCGATGGATGACGACGAGAGGAAAGCGAGGGCGGCGGGTGAGGCTACGCAGGGCCAGTCCCGGAATCGACTTCGTCGAGTTCGTGCAGCAGCGTTCGGGTGCGCTGTTCCGGACCGCGTACGTGCTCACCGGGGATCCGCACGCCGTGGAGGACCTGGTGCAGGAGGCCCTGGAGCGGGCCTGCCGGCACTGGCGGCGGGTGGCGGCCCGGAGGTGCCGGAGGCGTACGTACGGCGGATCCTGGTGAACCTGGCCAACGACCGCGGGCTGCGGCTGAACCGGACCGGTGGGCTGCTCTCCCGGCGCCCGACGCCAGCGCGGCCCGGCGCTCCGGACAGCCGCCCATCGTTCCGGCCGTGAAGTCGGGGCCGGTTGCCGACGATCAGTCGTCGGCCGCGACCGTGCCGGTGGCCGAGACGGACGCGTCAACGTCCATGCCGAGGTTCGTCAGTCGCCAGTCGCCCTTGACCTGGCCGAGGGTGAAGGTGAGGGCGAGTTGCACCTGGCCCGAGCCCCGCTTGGTGCTCAGGATCGCCTGCCGCAGGGTGTGGCCGTCGACGGTCACGTCCGCGTCGGTGACCACGCTCTGGCCGCCGGCCTTCGGCGTCTGGCGGGTGACCTGGAAGTCCGGGGTGTGGACGGCCTGGACGAAGTTCTGGTGCAGGGAGTTCACCACCCGTGCGAATGCCGTCTTCGGGTCCTGCTGCGGGGAGGCGCCACCTGCGGTCGGGGGCAGCTGGGTGAGCGCCCACGCTTGGTCGACGTCCCCTCGGTAGACGTCGGCGAGCCAGGCCTCCAGTACCGGGGCCGGCCCGTCCGCGGTCGGCGTCGCAGCCGCCGTCGGGGTGGGCGTGGACGCCGGGGCCTGCGTCGGCACACCAGCCGGAGCGGTGGTGGGGCTCGCGGCGGGCGCGGACGCCCCGGCCGCCGTTCCGGAGCCGCCCGCCGAGCAGCCCGCGACGGCGAGTGCGAGGAACGGCGCGGCTATCGCTCTGCGCAGGAACAGATCCACGGTGGTCTCGACCTTCGTCTGTGGGAAAGGGCAGGTGCGTGCTCAGGCTAGACCCGCATCTTCCACCCCCGACCGCACCCCCATTCGGCTGACGTCGCCACCGTTCAGATCTGTGCCCGTGCACGTCTTGCGCGAACTGTCCGACACGCTCGATGAACCCGTGCGGCGATCCGGTGAGCGGGTGGTCCGCGTCGGTCCCGCGGCGGATCCGCCACCGACACGTGCATGTCCTTCCCGTGGCCCTCATGAGCGCGGGGCCGAGGCCGGCGTGTCGGAGATGCGGATCCGGTGGCCGGTAACTGGTGGTCGTCTTCGGTGAGCGTGCGGAACCGCCGACGCCGACTCACGCAGAGGTGGAGCCGGCGTCGGCGGAGAGCCAGTTGTTCAGCGTGCGGTACAGCTGCCGCACTGGTTCGGGCCGGTCGTTGCCATGAAGGTCATTGGCGACGGTGTAGCCCTTGCTTGCGAGCATGCAGGTCAGCATGCGATATGACGGCCGGGCACGTTCCAGGACGCCCGCGTCGAGGCGAATGGAGTCGCCGGGGACGGCCGGAACCAGGCTGTCGTGTTCGTAGACGGGGTCGAGGGACACGATCACCCACGTCCCAGCGCGACGCTCTACGCGGTAGAGCAGCCGCACATGGGACGTGAGGTCCGCCTCGATGCCGTTGACGTCGCCGCGTATGTGGATCGCCGCGCCGATCCCCACGAGCGCGCGGTCGTCGACCACGTCGACGATCGGTGGGGACAGGAAGTGGGTGGCGGCGTCGCCACGCGCCGACATCTGTCGGGCCGCGGCGATGAACTCGGCTCCTGATCCGTTGAACCAGCACAGGCGGATCGCCGCGTCGGGGGCAGGCAGTCGCCCGTGGCGTCCCACCAGCCGCGGTCGCGGCGCGGCGCTCGTGGAGGACGAGCTGGGCCGCCGCGGTGACGTCGTGGGCCGCCGAGGCCCCCGTGATCCTCGCGGTCACTGAGCCCACGGCGGCGCGAAGGACGCCCCGCCGACGGTCGCCTTCATGCCGGCGCCGGCCACCGCCGTGACCCGAGCCGGCTTCTGCGAGCAGGCGTTGCGCAGTCGCAGGACCGCGTGGGCGGGCACGATGATCGCGTCGCCGGCGGCGGCCAGGACCTCCTCGCCGGCGATGGTGGCCGCGAGCTTGCCTTCGATGACGACGAAGACCTCCTCGCGGTCCATGCCGTGGACTTCGCTGGTCGCGCCGGGCGCCAGGTCGAGCGCCCAGATCGCCGGCTCGGCGCTGCCCCGGGACGGGATGGCGAGCGGGCGGAAGGTGAAGCCGTCGCGCTCGAAGGTCGGCGCGTCGGCGAGGGTGGCCAGAGACAGGGACGACCTCTTTGCCGACCTGCTTCTGCTCGATGACCTCCTACTGCGGGAACTTGAGCGTCTCGCGGTAGAACCGCTCGTTGAGCTCGCGGTCCAGGTACAGCCTCCAGACCTGTTCCGGCGCGGCAGCGAACTCGTGAGTGATCGTGAATTTCGTCATGCGGCCACGCTAGAAGCCGCCCCACCGCGAAAGCGTGGCAGCGTGTCCAAACCACTCGAACGATTGCGTGCTCCAGCAGCGGGCGGGTCCCCGGCGGCGCCGACTCTCCGCGCAGTGCGACCGTGTCGGTGAAGCCCGGGCCGCGGAAGACCTGCTTAACGCCGGGCGCGGTGACCTTGGCCGTGGACAGCTTCATCATCGGCCGCCCGTCGTACTCGACCAGCTTGTACGCGGCGTCCAGGTACGGTGCGTCCGCCGACACCCCGACCAGCGTGCCGACGGCGAACAGGTCGATCGGCGCTCCGGCGCGGACCAGTTCGTCGATGGCGTAGTCGTCGAGGCCTCCGCTGGCCGTGATCCGCACCCGCGGTAGCCCGGCGGCATCCAGAATCCTCCGCGCCGCGACCGCGAGCGCGCCGAGGTCCCCGCTGTCGAGCCGGATCGCGCAGCCCTCGTGCAGCCCGAGTTCTCGCAGGATGCGGGCCGCGACCGCCACCCCGGCCTCGGTGTCGTAGGTGTCGACCAGCAGCGTCACCGGTCCGGGGTGGGAGCGGGCGAAGGCCCGGAACGCCGCGGCTTCGGACGAGCAGGGTGGCGTTGGCGGTCCCGCCGTCGGTCGTGTCGACGCACAGTCCGGAATCGGTGCTCTGGATGCTGCCGTTGGCGTTGAGCTGCCACTGCTGGTGGAAGTTGTCCCGGGAGCACGGCCAGGCGACGACCTTGCCGCCCGGGGTGTTCTGGGAATTGTCGTCCAGGCACAGGGCATTGCCGGAGCTGTCCGCCACTCCCAGCTCCAGGAAGCCCCGGACCACTCCCTGGCTGCTGAGCGGGCTGGACTTGGCGGGGGGAGTCGGGCAGGAACGTCCAGCCCTGGCTGCCCGTGCTGTTGCAGGACTCGATGTCTGTCTGCGTGGCCCAGGCGGTACCGGGGGCGCTCAGGCAGCGGCCGGAGGGCCCGCCGACGAAGGCGCTGGAGGTGCTGAAGCCGCGAACGATGTGCTGGCCCGAACCCGTGGCCACGCTCGCGAAGTTGGACTGGCCGGCGCAGCTGCCGTACTCGGCGACGTGGGACACGGTGCCGTACAGGCCGCCCGCATCGGTGCTGCTGGGGCCGCCGAAGACGACGTCGGAGACGGTGTTGTCGGAGCAGGTGCCGTTGCGGTGGCAGGTGACGTACTCGACGAAGCCGGTGCCCGTGCCGTTGAGCAGACCGGGTGGCAGTGTCCAGCTGCCGATGTGGGCGATCAGCGGCTGGGCGCCGGCCGAGTCGTACACGTCGCCAGGTGCTGGTGCTGGTGCTGGAGGTGCTCTGGATCAGCTTCACCTTGAGGTTGTAGGTGTGGCCGTACACCGCCGTGAAGAGGACGGAGCAGGACTGGCCGGCACCGCCATCGACACCAGCCCGCACACGGCTCGGGCCATGGGGCCGTGGCTGCGCTGGTGTAGGTCAGGCGGAAGCTGCGGGCATGGTTCAACAGCCAAGACCCGGTGGACTCCCAGTTCGATCAGGGCTGTGCGGCACCGTGTCCACGACACGCTTGGGCCTGAGGTCCTCGGCTGCCGCCCTGGGCGAGACGCCCCCGTCTGGCATGTTCGTGTCCGAAAGGTGGCAGGTCAAATGTTCTGCCCGAACTTCTCCGGCGCCCGCAGTGTTGGGGAGACTCTGCGCGGGCCGGAGCAGGTGGTGGGCAACGTCGCGGTCAGGGTCGGATGGGGAGGTGGCGGGGGCCGCGGAGCATGGCGGCGTGCCGGTAGGGGGGTGGGTCCTGGAGCAGGGTTGCGCTGGTGAGGCGGGGGATCAGTGCGCCGAGCGCGGCCTGGGCTTCGATACGGGCGAGTGGTGCGCCATAGCACAGGTGGACGCCGCCGCCGAAGCCGAGGTGCTGGTTGTCCGGGCGGGTGGGGTCGAACCGGTCGGGATCGTGGAACCGCTTGGGGTCGCGGTTGCCGGAGGCCAGCGCGAGCACGACGGAGGTGCCCTTGGGGAGGGTGGTGCCGGCGATGTCCACGTCGGCGAGGGGGATGCGTTGCCGCATGTGCACCGGGGGCTCGTAGCGCAGCAGCTCCTCCACCGCGGCCGGTAGCAGGTCGGGTTCGCGGCGCAGCCGGTCCAGTTGGTCGGGGTGGCGCAGCAGGGTGAGGACTCCGTTGGTGATGAGGTTGACGGTGGTTTCGTGTCCGGCGATGAGGAGCAGTACGGCGGTTTGCGCGAGTTCCTCGTGGGTGAGCCGCATGGCCGGGTCGGGTTCGTTGATGTAGGCGGAGAGCATGTCGCCGGTGGGATGGTTGCGGCGTTGTTCGGCGAGGTTCACCAGGTACTGGCCCAGCTCGATCAGCGCCTGCGCACCGGCCCGGTCCCGCTCGGCGGAGGACTCCTCGTCGGGTCTGACGTCGGCGGAGGCGACGATCGCGTCGGACCATTGCCGGAACTGTGGTTCGTCTTCCTGGGGGACGCCGAGCAGTCGGCAGATGACGGTGACGGGCAGCGGGTAGGCGAAGTCGTCGACGATGTCGATCGCGGTGCGGTCCTGGAGGTTCCGGAGCAGTTCTTCGGTGATTTCGGTGATCTGGCCGCGCATGGCGTCGATGCGGCCGGCGCTGTGCGGCGGGCCGAACGGCCGCATGGCCAGGCCGCGCAGTCTGTGGTGCTCGGGGTCGTTGAGCCGTAGGAACGGCGGCTTCGGCGCCCCCTCGGGTGGGGTGGCGAGGCTGCGGGGATCGGCGCTGATGCGCGGGTCGTGGAGGAGCGCGGTGATCTCGTGGTAGGTGCCGACCAGGTAGCTGCCGTCCGCCTGCCGCACGACGGCACCGGCTTCGCGCAGTTCCGTGTAGAGCGGGTAGGGATCGGGGCGGTTGGCGTAGTCGGTGATCCGTTCCAGGAGGGTGTCGGCGGCGGCCATGGGGTGGGGCTCCTCGTGGTTGGGCGGGGTGCGGGTCAGGTGGGCTGGACCACGGTCAGTCGGCGGGCGGGCAGGTGGCCGGTGAGCGCGACGGTTGGGCCGTGGGAGAGCCCCTTCGGATCCGGCACGTCGGAGGGGAGCGGGATCTCGGCCGCGAGCGGGCGGTCGGACGCTCCGGGCGCGGGTGGGAAGGGGGCGGCGGTCTCGATCAGGTGCGTGTAGTAGTCGAGTGACTTGGCCATGTCGACGGTGACCGCGGCGGTGACCCGGCCCTGGTAGCCGTAGACCATCGCCAGGCGACGCTCCTCCAGCGTGCCCTGGGCGATGACCACGTGGTCGGAGAAGGTGGGCACGCCCACAGACTTGATGTTGAGCCCGAACTGGCTCGACCAGAACGTAGGGAGGGCAAGGTGCGGGCGGCGCAGAGGGCCGGGATTGACCATGTTGTGGGCGGCCACCTCGGCCTGTGCGACCGCGTTGCCCCAGTGTTCCAGGGAGAGCATCTGGTAGCCGAACAGTGGGTGGGGGAAGCGGGAGACGTCACCGGCCACGAAGACGTCGTCGGTGACGATGCCGTACATGTCGAAGACCCGGCACCCGGCGTCGCAGGCGATCCCGCGCGGGCCTGCCGCCAGTCCGGAGTCCGCCAGCCATTCGACGTTGCGGACCGCCCCCAGGGCCGCCACGCACACGTCCGCCTCCACGCGGCTGCCGTCGGACAGGTCCGCACCGGTGAACCGGCCGTTCCCGTCGCCCCGCAGGGCGGTGACGGTCACCCCGCAGCGCAGGTCCACCCCGTTGTTGCGCTGCATGGCGGCCGCGAGCTTGGACAAGGTGCCGCCGAGCGCGCCCACCAGGGGCGCGGGGCCACGTTCGGTGACCGTGACGTCGAGACCACGTTCCCGGCAGGCCGAGGCGATCTCCGAACCGGTGAAGCCCCCGCCGATCACCAGCACCCGCCGCGGGCCCGCGGCCAGCCGCTCGGCCAGCCCGGCGGCGTCCTCGCGGGTACGCAGCGTGAACACTCCGTCCAGGGCGGCCTCCGCCGCGCTGGGCCAGGGCCTGGCCCGGGTGCCGGTGGCGATCAGCAGCCGGTCGAACGGCAGCGAATCGCCGTCGGCCAGCACCACCCGCTTCCCGACAGGGTCCAGGCCGGTGGCACGGACCCCGAGCCGCCAGTCGGCGTCCGGGTCCCGGCGCATCGGCAGAGCGGTGGAGTCCGCCGCGACCTTGCCGAGCAGGACCTGCTTGGACAGCGGCGGCCGGTCGTAGGGCGGATGGGGCTCGTCCCCGACCACGGTCAGGGAGCCGGTGAAGCCCTCCTCGCGCAGCGCCTCGGCGGCCCGCAAGCCGGCCAGCGACGCGCCGACGATGACGATCCGGCCTTCTTGAAGGTCAGCGGCCATCGGGGCTCACCTCCTTGCCGAGGACGATGGCCTGGACCGGGCACGCCGCCGCGGCCTGGCGCACGCGCTCCAGCTGGTCGTCGGGAACGGCCGGGGCGTACAGCAGCCCCTCCTCCCCGTGCAGCTGGAACACCTCCGGCGCGAGGAACACGCACTGCGCATAGCCCTGGCAGCGTGTGAGGTCCACAACGATCTGCATGCCACTACTCCCTCCGTCACCCCCTCCGTTCCAGAGTGGGGGATGGACTGGACCTCCGCACGGCTACGGGTCATCCCCGGCGAGAAGGGCCGGGGAGCGGAGAGCGCTGGCCGATCATCCGGCGCGTCCGAGCGGTGACGTCTCCCCGGACCGCGACCGGCTGAAACGAAGCCAGCCCGGCCCCGGCTGTCAAGCGGCCGGGAGCCGGGCGGATGGTCGGGCCTGCGAGGTCATCGGGGCAGGGGGCTGATGCGGACAGGGCCCGCGACAACCGTCGCCCGTGCGGCTGCTCTGGATAACTGACCGATGGCCGAACGGCTGGTGTTTGCGGGGCCGGCGTGCGGACCGGTCGGCCATGGCGGTCCAGGGCGTCGGTCAGGCGGTGGTGGGCGTCGATGACGCGGGCGAGTTGCTCGGCGGCGGCCGGGTCGGGGTTGGTGTCCGGGTGCAGCGCCCGGGCCAGGGCGCGATAGGCGCTTGCGATCCGGTCCCGGGTGGCGCCGCGGGGAAGCCCGAGCACCCGGTAGGGGTCATCACGGGGGATGCTCACTCCGGTCCACCTCCAACCCGTGGGATCCCCTGCTGCCGGTGCCCGAGGCGCGGCGGGGCGCGGGCCCGCCCCGTGACCTTCCGTGGACTGTGGTCAAGGGATGCGGGCGGGGCCTGTGCGTCCGACGTTCGAGGCCGGGGGCGATCGCCGAACTCGGCGCGCCGGAGCGGCACGCGAAGATCGTCGTCGACCCCTCGCTGGTCGCCGGCTGATCGGCCGAACGACGGTGGCGTCCCTGGGATCTCCCGGGGACGCCACCGTCGTTCGCGGCACGGGCGTGCTCAGTGGACCGTGATGTCGCCGCGCGTGGTCTTCACCACCACGCTGTGCGGCGCGTCCGTGGCGGTGTTCGGCAGCGAGACGCTCGGCGACGACCGGGAGCTCTGCGCGTCGACGTGGTAGGTGGCGTCGTGAGGCACCTTGAGGTCGACCCCGCCCCAGCCCGCGGTGACCTTCAGGGAGGATCGGTGTCCTCGTCGTCGAGGTCGTCGAATGGCTCGAAACGCGGGGACCCCCAAGGGGCGGGCATTTCGCTGGTGTCCGGCTGGCCGGGTTCTGACCAGCGGTGTAGATGTTGGTGTGTGCGGTGGTTCGGTACTTGGCGCGCCGCCTTGTCAGGTGGCGGATACCGGGCTGCGGAGCCGCAGCCGTCAGGCTCTGCAGCCGATGCGGGCGGCTCCGGACAGCGACGGTGGTGGGCGGGGTTCGTCCCGCGCAGTGTCGCGGGCCGGGTGTTCGTGCTGCAGCTGGTGGTGGTGCTGCTACTGGTCGTGGCCGCCGCGCTGGAGCTGGTGGTGCAGGCGCACGGCGACATCAACGAGAGGGCCCGGAGCCGGGCGATGGGTGTCGCCCAGACCTTCGCCACCTCGGCGGGGGTCGCGCCCGCGCTGGCTACCGGCAACCCGTCGGCGATCCTTCAGCCCAAAGCCGAGGCGGCATCGCAGACCCTGGGCGACACGGGCATCCAGGTCATCAACGCGCAGTACGTCCGGGTGGCCGACCGCTATTCGTACCGGGTCGGCACCACGCTGGAGCCCGGCATCGTGCCCACACTGTCCCGCGACCATCCGAACTTCGCCAAGGTCACCACCAGCGCGGGCGGAGAGCAGGTGGTCGCCCGGGTTCCGGTGTACGACAACGGCACGTTCGTCGGATGGGTGGCCGCCAGCACCCACATCAGCGACATCAACGGTGTCATCGGCCAGCGCGTGCGCATCCTGTTCGCCGGGGCCGCCGGTGCTCTGGTGGTGTCCGTGCTGGGGACGGCCCTGATCAGCCGCAAGCTCAACCGGCAGACCCGGGGCCTGGGACCGGCCGAGATGACCCGGATGTACGAGCACCACGACGCGGTGCTGCACGCGGTGCGCGAGGGTGTCGTGATCGTCGACGGCGAAGACCGGGTGGTGCTCGCCAACGACGAGGCGCGGCACCTGCTGGAGCTGCCCCCGGACTGCGAGGGCCGCCCGGTGGCGGAACTGGGTCTGGAAGGGCCGGTGGCTGCACTGCTGGCCGGCGGCAGCGCGGCCAGCGACGAGGTGGTTGCGGCCGGGGAGCGGCTGCTGGCGGTGAACATCCGGACCACCGACGACGTCGGCGGTCCGCCCGGCAGCGTGGCGACCCTACGCGACACCACCGAACTGCGTGCTCTGTCGGGACGGGCGGAGAAGGCACGCGGTCGCCTGCGTCTGGTGCACGAGGCTGGCACGAGCATCGGGACGACCCTGGACGTGACCCGCACCGCCCAGGAGCTCACCGAGGCGGTGGTACCCCGGTTCGCCGACTTCGTCACCGTCGACCTGGCCCCCGGAGTCGTGTCGGGCGACGAGCCCACCGAGCGTGACTACCACGAGGTGGTCCGCGTCGCGATCAGCGGCATCCGCGACGACGCACCCTTCTACCGGCTCGGCCGCACCACCGACTTCGGCCCGGCCACCCCCCAGGGCTGGAGCCTGGGCACCGGACAGTCCAGGCTCGAACCCCGCCTCGCCGACGCCACCGCATGGCAGGAGCACGACCCGCCCGCCACCCGCGCCCTGATGGACTACGGCGTGCACTCGATGATCGCGGCCCCGCTGCTGGCCCGCGGCATCCTGCTCGGGGTCGCCGAGTTCTGGCGTGCGGACACCTCGGCGCCCTTCGAGGAGGACGACCGCTCGGTGGCCGAGGACCTGACCGCGCACGCCGCCCTGTGCATCGACAACGCCCGTCGGTACACCCGCGAGCACACCCTCGCCACCAGCCTCCAACGCCGCCTGCTGCCCGGTGACCTGCTCCCGCAGTCCGCCCTGGAGGTCGCCCACCGCTACCTGCCCGCCCAGGCGGGCGCCGGCGGCGACTGGTACGACGCGATCCCGCTGCCCGGCACGCGGGTCGCCCTGGTCGTCGGTGATGTCGTCGGACACGGGATCCACGCCGCTGCCACGATGGGCCGCCTGCGCACCGCCGTCCACAACTTCTCCAGCCTCGACATCCCTCCGGACGAACTCCTCGCCCACCTCGACGAACTCGTCCAGCGCATCGACCAGGAAACCGCCGACCCCGAGGACACCATCACCGGCGCCACCTGCCTGTACGCCGTCTATGACCCCACCACCGGAACCTGCACCATGGCCACCGCCGGCCATCCGCCGCCCGTCGTCGTCCACCCCGACGGCAGCGCCCACTACCCCGACATGCCCCAGGGCCACCCCCTCGGCCTGACCGCACTGCCCTACGAGACCACCCGGCTCGACCTGCCCGAGGGCAGCCTCCTGGTCCTGTACACCGACGGACTCGTCGAAAGTCGCGACCACGACATCGACACCGGCATGCAACTACTGCGCGAGACCGTCGCCTACCCGCAGCGCACGCCCGAACAGGCCTGCGCCGCCATCCTGCGCAGCCTGCCGCCCGCCCACCAGAGCGACGACGTCACCCTGCTCGTCGCCCGCACCCGCACCCTCGACCCCGGCAACGTCGCCGGATGGGACGTTCCCCAGGACCCCGCCGCCGTGGCCCGCGTCCGGGCAGCGGTGAACGACCGACTCGACGCCTGGGGCATCGACGAACAAGCCTTCGCCACCGAGCTCATCCTCAGCGAACTGGTCACCAACGCCATCCGCTACGGTGCCCCACCCATCCACGTGCGACTGATCCGCGACGCCGCCCTCGTCTGCGAGGTTTCCGACGGCACCAGTACCGCGCCCCACCTGCGCTACGCCGCCACCACCGACGAGGGCGGACGGGGACTCTTCCTCGTCGCCCAACTCGCCGACCGCTGGGGCACCCGCTACACCGAAACCGGCAAGATCATCTGGAGTGAACAAGCACTCGCCCACCTTTGAGTCCGGGTGAGCTGTCCCGACCTTCGGGAAGTTCTCGTGACCGCACCCGAGCTGTACTCGGCGAGACTCGGCAGGGGGCCGACGACACCTGAACTCGTCGGTCGATGCCGGTGTGTCGTCGGGTGTGTCGGCCGCGTCCTAGGAGTGGTGGCTCCGGCGGGCCCAGGAGGGGTCTGTGCCCTGTTCCTCCTGTGGCGCGTACGGCGGGGGGTAGGGGTGGGTGTCCTGGTGCGGCGGCGCGGGCCACTGGGAGCAGGGCGGCGACTGCGGTGAGTGTGCTGTGTCCGTGCGGTGCTGGTTGGTGGGTCGGGTGGTCGTGCGTCCGGGGCGCAGGGGCCTACAGGCCGGGGCCGAGGATCGCGGCCAGGGCGGGCACCAGCACGATGGACAGCAGGAACGCGGAGAGCAGGATGCCGAGCGCGGTGGCGAAGCCGATCTGCTGGGTGGAGGGTTGCGGGGTTACCGCGAGGCCGGCGAAGGAGCCGGCCAGGACGAGGCCCGCCGTCGCGATGGCCGGGGCGGTGTGCCGCAGGGCGCGCGCGACTGCTGCCCGGGGCGGCCCGGGGTGTTCCATCTCTTCCCGGATTCGGTCGCTGATCAGGATGTTGTAGTCGGTGCCGAGCGCGACCACGAACAGGAACAGGACCAGGGGCAGTGTGAAGTTGACGCCCGGCTTGTCCATCGCGTGCTGGAACAGCAGGGCGGCCGCGCCGAGGGTGGCCGCGAAGTCGAGGCCGACGGGAGGACCGCAACCTTGATGTTGCTGGCAAGGCCAGCCGGCACCGGCGAGTCGCGGTCGCTCTCCGGGGCGGCCGAGGATCGCAGCACGGATACGCCGGGGGTGGGGGCGTGCCAGGACGTGTGGCGGTCGTCCCCGGGGCAGCCGAGGATCACAACTCTAAGCGTGTGCAAGCCAGTTAAGCACCCAGTGGCATGGTGGTCGTATCTCCGGGCGGCAGAAGGTCGCAACACTGGCGCGCCGAGGTCACAAGCAGCGGCGGGTGTCAGCTGCTCGGGTTCTTGTCAGCGTTGGAGCTGTGCCGCAGTGCCCGGGTATGTGCGGAGAGTGGGGTTGACGGCGCGGCGGTCGCGGTGGCGGGAACCAATGCGGGGCGGCGGCCCGGGCCGGGCGGCCGGGGATGTCGAGGGCGGTGAGGCGACGGACCAGCCTGCTGCCGGCGAGGTGGCGCCTGCGCGGGAAGCGCGGTGGCGAGTTGCCCAGTCAGCTCGCGGCTCGGCAGGCCACCCCGAAGAGGGGGAAGCCGTAACCCCGATGGGTCGACGGTCTCCCCGTGAACGCCGGCTGCTCCCTCCTGGCTTTTACAAAACGAGTCGTTCCCCGGAGGGTCGGCTGACTCTCACTCAGAAGAACGGATCGCCGCCAGCCCAGTTGCAGGCAAGTGGCACCCTCGGCCGATGCTCTGGATGAGCAGCGCGACGGCCTCGCGGCAGCCGGAGTGGGTTTCCCGATCTTCCATCAGTGCTGCGGGAGTTGGGTGAGGTCGAAGACGGCTGTCACCGGTGCGTGGTCGCTCCAGCGCTCCGCGTGGGAGGCTGCGCGCTCGACGTATGCCTTGACACAGGTGTCCGCAAGTTTCTGACTGGCCATCAGATAGTCGATCCTCCAGCCGGAGTCGTTGTCGAAGGCGCGGCCGCGGTAGGACCACCAGGAGTAGGGGCCGGTGCGGTCGGGGTGGAGGGCGCGGACGACGTCGACGTAGCCGGCCTCGTCGTAGACGCGGGAGAGCCAGGCGCGCTCTTCGGGGAGGAAGCCGGCGGACTTCTGGTTGGCCTTCCAGTTCTTGAGGTCCTCGGGCCGGTGGGCGATGTTCCAGTCGCCGCAGACGACGACCTCGCGGCCGTCGGCGGCGGCGCGGGTGCGCAGGGCGGTGAGGTGGACGAGGAATTCCGCCATGAAGCGTTCCTTCTCGTCCTGGCGTTCGGTGCCGACTTCGCCGGAGGGGAGGTAGAGGCTGGCGACGGTCAGGCCGGGGAGGTCGATTTCGACGTACCGGCCCGAATCGTCGAATTCCTCGGAGCCGAATCCGATCACCGTGCGCTGCGGCTTCTCGCGGGAGAGGATGGCGACGCCGGCCCGGCCCTTGGTGGCGGCCGGGGCCCAGACCGCGTGCCAGCCGTCGAGGTCGCGCAGTTCGGCGGGCAGCTGCTCGGGTTCGGAGCGCACCTCCTGCAGGCAGACCACGTCGGCCTCGGTGCCGGCCAGCCATTCGACGAAGCCCTTCCTGGCCGCTGCCCGGATTCCGTTCACGTTCACACTCGTCACCACGATCACCCGGGCAGCCTACCGACTGGTCGTCCCCGTCCCGAATCGTGACGCGCGGGGCCGATGGCCGGTGCGGCCGGCCTCCGCGGAATGCGGACTCCGGGATTCCGGCGGAGGCGGATACGGAGGTGGATGGTGACAGTGACTGACAGGACCTGTCGTGAACGCGGCATGAAGATGTGCGGCGGTCCCATCGAGCCGCGCCATTGGTCTTGACCATCTTCGGACGGAGCGCCTAGGGTCACTTACTGCAAGGACCTTTAATAAAGAAGGACGGATAAAGGCCCGCTCTCCCACCTGCCGCAACTGCGGACGGTGGGCCCGGGATCCGCCCTCCTTGTCTCAGGGCGGACAGCATCAGGGTGGAGGACGCGGTGGGGACGACAGGACAGCTTTCTGCGGTGCCGGAGCCGAAGTACTGGCACTTGCGCACGGTGCTGCTGCGGGCTATCGACTCGGAGTTCTCCATCGGTCAGGTGCTGCCCAACGAGCGCGAGCTCTCGGCCCGCTTCGGCGTCGCCCGGGCCACGCTGCGGCAGGCGCTCGACCAGCTGGAGCTGGAGGGCCGTCTGGTGCGCCGCCGGGGGATCGGCACCCTGATCGCCGCCCCGCGGGTCGGCGTTCCGGTCAACCGGCAGGAGGAGGGCTGGCCCGGCGCCGCGCGCAGCCAGTCCTGGCGGACGCTCGACTGCACCACCGCCCCCGCCTCCGCGCAGCTGGCCAAGGGCCTGGGCATCGCCGAGGGCGCCACCGTGCACACCGTGCGCCGGGTCCGCCTGGTGGAGGGCCGCGCGGTGGCCACCGAGGCGCTGCACGTTCCGGCCGCCGCCCTGCCGCACCTGCCCGGCTTCCGCGCCGAGAGCGACCGCGCCCGTTCGGTGCTGCGCCAGCTGGAGCGCCTGGAGGTGGACGGCGAGTCCCGCTCGGTCGAGCTGGGTGTCGCCGAGGCCGAGCAGGCCGCCCTCCTGGAGCGCCCGCCCGGTGCCCCGGTCCTGGTCATGACCACCCAGTACGCCGCGGCCGGCCGGCTGGTGGCGCTGGGCGTCGCCACCTACCGGGCGGACACCTGCAAGCTGACCTTCGGTGAGGCCGGACTCGTCGAGGTCACCCCGGTCGGTGCGACGGCCGAGGTCCGCACCGCCTCCTGAACCATCTTCCGACCCTCAGGTCGAGGCCCGGACGCCAACTGGCGTCCGGGCCTTTGCCGTTGGCCGGCGTAGCATCGGAGGCTCCGGCAGTGCGGAGGGGGAGGGCGGCAGCGGGGGCATGGGCGACCAGGGCTTCCTCGCCCGGCTCGACGGGCGGCGCGGGCTGGTGTGGGTGCTGACGTCGACCGAGGGCAACCCGTTCCTCCGGGTGTCCGTCGACCGGCCGCCGGCGTACTTCGTCAACGACTGGGGCACCGTCCTCACCCTCGACCTGACCGACCCGGACTACGCGCCGTGACGGCGGAGTGGTTCAGATGACAGCCCGGCCCCCTGGCCCCCTGGCCCCCCGGGCCGGCCCCGCACCGCGGCCGACGTCAGGCCCGGGGCGGGTCCACCGCGAAGAGCTGCTCCTCGACGTGGTCCAGGGCGACGCGCAGGGCGCCCATCGCCACCACCTCCGAGCCGAGCGCCGCGAGGGCGACCTCCGGGGCGCGCAGGGTGAACTGGGACAGGCGTTCGCGCAGCGGGTCCAGGACCCCGTCGAGGCCGGCCGCCCAGCCGCCGATCACCACCAGCTGCGGATCGATGGCGAGGACCAGCGCGGCGACGCCCTGGACGAGGCGGGTGAGGAAGCGGTCCATGGCGACCTTGGCGACCTCGTCGCCCTCCCGGGCCAGCCGCAGCACGCGGGCCACGGCGGCCTCGTCCAGCGGGTTGAGGGGCTTTCCGGTGGTGGACAGCAGCCGCTCGGGGGTGACCTCCTGGCCGAGCAGGTGCAGGGCGCCGATCTCGCCGGCCGCGCCGCCGAACCCGCGGTGCAGCCTGCCGCCGATGAGGGAGCCGGCGCCGGGGCTGAGCCCGGCCATCACGAAGACGACATCGTCGGCGCCGACCGCCGCCCCCTGCCAGTGCTCGGCGATGGCGGCCAGGTTGGCGTCGTTCTCGATCAGGACGGGGCAGCGGAAGGAGCGCCGCAGCCGGGCCCCGAGGTCGAGCCCGGTCCAGCCGGGCATCGCGGTGCCCAGCTGGACGGTGCCCTCGCGGTCCACGATGCCGGGGGTGCCGATGCCGACCGACCACAGGTTGTCCCGGGAGATGCCGGCCTTGCGCAGCACCTCGGCGACGGCGGTGCGGACGGCGGCGAGCCGGTCCTCGGCGTCGAGGGTCTCGTCGACCGGCTTGAAGTGACTGCCCACCACGTCGCCGGTGAGATCGGCCAGGATGACCCGGATGTCGTGCACGCCGATCTCGATGCCGAGGATGTGCCCGGCCTCGGCACGGAAGCGGAACCAGCGGGCCGGGCGGCCGCGGCGGCCGGGGCCCGGCTGGCCCTCCTCCCGCGGCTGCTCGACCTCGGCGACCAGCCCGGTCTCGACCAGACCCTCGATCACGCCCTCGACGGTCGGGCGCGAGAGTCCGGTCTCGCCGACGAGCTGAGTGAGGGTCACGGAGTGGCCGTTGCGCAGCGCCCGGAGCGTGACCGCCGCGTTGATCCGCCGCAGCAGCGAGGAGTCTCCTCCGGTGAGCCGATCCGCCAATGCGATGCCCTTCGCCGTTCGCGCGACTGCCCTGGCGCGCGGTGTCGAGTGCGCGGTGCCCACCTAGTGGCCCGCGGGGGTGCAACCCCCGGAGAACGCGGCACGGCGGCAGGGGGCCGCCTGCGCGAGGGCCGGAGGACATGCGGAGCCTACCCGGGGACGGAGCCGGGCGGCGAGGATCCTCGCAGCTCATCCAGGCTTCGGTATCGAAATGGTACGGATCGGGTGGCGGTGCGTGATCCGGGCTTCACCGCTCGGCCACGGTGGGCGGGTGGGCGAGCCGCCGGGACAGCACCGACGGGAGGGAACGCTCCGACAGCAGCGAGCCGAGGCCGCGCCGGGAGCCGGCCGACAGGACACCGAGGGTGGACCAGGCCGAGCCGATCGAGCCGAGGGAGAGGACGGATCCGATCGAGCCGACGGACAGCACGGACCCGATCGAGCCGATGGACAGCACCGAGCCGATCGAGCCGAGGGAGAGGACGGATCCGATCGAGCCGGTCGACAGCACCGACCCGATCGAGCCGATCGACCGGACGGACACGATGGAGCCGATCGAGCGGAGGGAGCCGATGGACCCGCGGGCGGGTCGGGCCGGAGGCGCGGAAGTGGTCATGACTCTTGAGAGTAGCCAGCCGCACCCCCGGGCGTCCGTCAGTCCACCCGGGCCGCGAACAGTCGCTGCCCCAGCAGTGCCATCGGGTGCTCGTCCTCCGGCAGGGTCAGCACGGTCGGGCAGCCTGCGGCGGTCAGTGCGGCCCGCCAGTGCTCCGCCGGGCGGGCGGTGGGGCCGTGCGCGTCGCCGGTGATCAGCAGGTCGAGCTGTTCGGCGGTGGGCGCGAGCAGCAGCAGCCGGCCGCCGGGGGAGAGCAGCTGGACCAGGGCCGTCACGTCCTGCTCCGGTTCTCCGGCCACGGTGGCGGCCGCGGTCGAGGCCGGAGCCGCAGCCGCAGCCGCAGCCGCAGCAAAAGCCGAAGCCGGAGCCGTAGCCGGAGCAAAGGCCGGAGCCGGAGCCGCTGTCACCGTGGCGACGACGACGTCGTAGCGCCCGCCGTCGGGAACGGAGTGGTGCTCGACGGCGTGCCGGGGTCGAGTGGTGGCGGCGAGGGCGCGGGCGACGGCGGGCTCGCCGCCCTCGGGGTCGAGTTCGAGCACGCGCAGCGGCCCGGGCCCCTGGTGGGCCTCGGCGGTGCCGCGCACCAGCGTGCCGAGGGCGGCGCCGAGGTAGCCGCGGGCGGCGGCCCGGCGGACCGGGGTGGCGGCCGGCCGGGGGGCCTCCTGGCCGGTGATCACCCGGGGCAGCCGCAGGGCGTCGCGCCGGACCCGGGTGAGGGCGGCGGCCGGGCCGAGCCCGTCGGCCCAGGTCTCGACGGCCGGTCGCCAGGTGTCGCGGACCTCGGCGGCGGCCGGGCCGGGGCGGCCGCGGAAGACCGGGCCCTGGGCGCCGCCGTCCTGGCGGGTGATCAGGCCGTGCCGGGCGAGCGCGTCCAGCCAGCGGGCGACGCGGGGGCGCTGGGCGGGGGTGACCATGGCCGCGGCGAGCACCTCGGCCTCGGGGTGGCCGCGGGCGGGGTCGGTGAGTACGCCGCTCTGCTGGAGGGTGTGCAGCAGGGCGGCGAGTACGGCCCGGTCGAGCTGGGCGCCGAAGTCGCGGACCTGGGCGGCGGTGATGCCGATGCTGTGCTTCCAGGCGGCGGCGGTGGCGTTCTCGGTGTCGGCGCGCAGCCGGCGGTCGGCGGCCTCGGCGTTGCTGTCGGGGGCGCGGACGTGGGCGAGGACGGCCCCGAGGGCGTCGACGGCGGTGTAGACGTCCTCCTGTCGGGGTTCGGGGCCGACGTGCAGGACCAGGCGCAGCGCGCCGAGGTCGTGGGCGGTGAGGTCGGGTTGCCGGCTGAGGTGCCAGAGCAGGGCGGAGGGAAGGCTGAGGTGGGTGGTCCGGGCGGCGGCGACGGCCCGGAGCTGCTGTTCGGGCCGCTGGTCGGGGTCGCCGCAGTGGACGGTGCCGCCGGCCAGGAGGGTGGCGAGGGCGAGGTCGACGGCGAGGTCGCTCACGGGGTGGAGCACGGTGTGCCGGATCGGGGGCGTGCCGAGGACGCCGGCCCAGTAGCGCAGCCGCTGTTCGGCGGCCCGGGCGGCGGAGGGCGGGAGTGCGGCGTGCTCGGCGACGCGCCGGGCGAGGGCGCGGGGCAGGCCGCCCGGTGGGGAGACGCCGAGCAGCAGGCCGATGCCGCTGATCGCGCGCCCGTCGGCGACGACGGCGGGTCGGTCGCCGAGTTCGCGCAGCGCGCTGACCAGGGCGGGAGTCGTGGGCACGGTGATCACTCCGGGGTGCGGGGCGGAAACCGCACTACTGAACCATGGGGGCGGGGTGGTGAAGGCCGGTGGCAAGTCAAACTTCTGTAATGATTTTCATATCGGACAGCCAAGCTGTCGAGGTGAAGTCACCTCGAAGTGGTCGGAACTTCACATTCCGGAAGCCTCGTGCGATCCCTTGACAGGTGGTTCGGGTACTGGATCAATGGAGCGAACAGGGCTGACCGAACGATCGGTCGGTGCCCCTGGCGGGGCAACCCGGCCGAGCAGCGAAGGAGCGACGATGACCGGCACCGCACCCGTCCCGCACCGACACCTCGGGGAGCCGATCCCGCCGGAGCTCCTGGACGCCGGTGAGCGGATGACCCCGGACGAGCTGCGCGCCCACCAGCTCACCCGGCTGCGGGCCACCCTGCGGCACGCGTACGACAACGTCGAGCTGTACCGCCGCAAGTTCGACGCCGCCGGGGTCCGACCCGAGGACTGCCGCACCCTGGACGACCTCGCCCGCTTCCCCTTCACCACCAAGGCCGACCTGCGCGAGGGCTATCCCTTCGGCATGTTCGCCGTCCCGATGGAGCAGGTCCGCCGGATCCACGCCTCCAGCGGCACCACCGGGCTGCCGACCGTGGTCGGCTACACCGACAACGACCTCTCCATGTGGGCCGACGTGGTCGCCCGCTCGATCCGCGCGGCCGGCGGCCGGCCCGGCGACAAGGTGCACATCGCCTACGGATACGGGCTGTTCACCGGAGGCCTCGGCGCCCACTACGGCGCCGAGCGGGCCGGCTGCACCGTCATCCCGGCCTCCGGCGGCATGACGGCCCGCCAGGTGCGGCTGATCCTGGACTTCGAACCCGAGATCATCATGGTCACCCCGTCCTACCTGCTGACCCTCCTGGACGAGTTCGAGAAGCAGGGCGTCGACCCGCGCGGCACCTCGCTGCGGGTCGGCATCTTCGGGGCCGAGCCCTGGACGGAGGAGATGCGGCGCGAGATCGAGGAGCGGCTCGACCTGCACGCCGTCGACATCTACGGCCTCTCCGAGGTGGTCGGCCCCGGCATCGCCCAGGAGTGCGTGGAGACCAAGGACGGGCTGCACATCTGGGAGGACCACTTCTACCCGGAGGTCGTCGACCCGTTCACCGACGAGGTGCTGCCGGAGGGGGAGGGCGGCGAACTGGTCTTCACCTCGCTCACCAAGGAGGCCCTGCCGATCATCCGCTACCGCACCCGCGACCTCAGCCGGCTGCTGCCCGGCACCGCGCGGCCGGCCTTCCGCCGGATGGAGAAGGTCACCGGGCGCAGCGACGACATGATCATCCTGCGCGGGGTGAACGTCTTCCCGACCCAGATCGAGGAGATCCTGCTGCGCACCCCGGGCGTCGCGCCGCACTTCCAGCTGCGGCTCGGCCGGCAGGGGCGGCTGGACCACATGACCGTCCGGGTCGAGGCCCGGCCGGAGGCCTCCGCCGAACAGCGGGCGGCGGCGCGGGCGGCGATCGTCCGGGCGGTGAAGGACGGGGTGGGGATCACCGTGGCGGCCGAGGTGGTGGACCCGTACACGCTGGAGCGCTCGGTCGGGAAGATCAAGCGGGTGGTGGACGAGCGCGGGTGAACCCGGCCGGGGCGGGCGGGCGTGCGCGGGCACCCCGCGCGGGCTCTATGCTGCGGGGCATGCCGAGTGAGCTGCGCACTCTTCAGCCTGCCGAGGACCTCGCCTTCGTCCGGCGGGAGACCGAGCTGAAGCCCGTCCCCTTCGTGCCCGAGATCGGCCTGCACATGGCCGAGGATGCCATCGCCCTGTGGGAGACCACCGAGCGGGCGCGCGGGGAGGACGGGCTGCCGCCGCCGTTCTGGGCCTTCGCCTGGGCGGGCGGGGTGGCGGTCGCCCGCTACGTGCTGGACCACCCCGAACTGGTCGCCGGCCGTACGGTGTTGGACGTCGCGGCCGGCTCCGGGCTGGTCGGGGTGGCGGCCGCGCTGCGCGGGGCCACGGACGTGCGCGCCGCCGAGATCGACGCCTACGCGGTGGCCGCGATCGGCCTGAACGCCGAGGCCAACGGGGTGCGGGTGGACGGCGCCCTGGTGGACCTGGTGGACGGCGACGGCGGTCCCGCCGAGGTGGTGCTCGCGGGCGACGTCTTCTACGAACGGGCCATGGCCGCCCGCTTCCTGCCCTTCCTGGAGCGGGCCGCGGCGCGCGGCGCGACCGTGGTCGTCGGCGACCCGGGCCGGGCCTACCTGCCCCGCGAGCGGTTCACCGCGGTGGCGGCCTACCAGGTGCCGGTGGTCGCGGACCTGGAGGACACCGCGGTCAAGACCACGACGGTGTGGCGGCTCGGCTGACGGTCGAGGGTGTGGCGGCAGGGGCGCCGTCCGGACGGCTGCCGAGCGCTGGCGGCCGGTTCCGGGGCATGGTCGGCTGGGGGCGATGCGTGTGCGAACGGCGTCGTTCGGCGTCCTTCGGCACCGTTCCGGCGCACCGCCGGACCCGCTCACCCGACGGGCTTCTTCCGGCTCTGCTTCACCAGCCGGATGCCCGAGGACGTCGAGGCCGCGGTACGGCGGATCGCCGAGGCGCTGGCGCAGCTGAAGTAGCCGAAGCAGCTGAAGCAGCCGAAGCCGTGCGGTGAGCGGCACCGGGCGTGCCCCGGTGCCGCTTTCGCCGTTGAGCCGTCCAGCCGTCCAGCCGTCCAGCCGTCCAGCCGCTCAGCCGCGCAGGCGGGCCAGCCAGGCCTCGACCTCGTCGGAGCGGCGCGGGAGGCCGGCGGAGAGGTTCTCGTTGCCGTCCTCGGTGACGAGGATGTCGTCCTCGATCCGCACTCCGATGCCCCGGTACTCCTCCGGCACCGTCAGGTCGTTCTCCTGGAAGTAGATGCCCGGCTCGACGGTGAGCACCATGCCCGCCACGAGCGGGCCGTCGACGTGCTCCTCGGTGCGGGAGTGGGCGCAGTCGTGGACGTCGATGCCCAGCATGTGCCCGGTGCCGGCCAGGGTGAAGCGGCGGTGCAGGCCCAGCTCGTACACCTTGTCCGCGCTCAGGTCGCCGAACAGGCCCCAGGAGGTGAGGTGTTCGGCGAGCTCGCGCTGGGCGGCACGGTGGAAGTCGCGGAACTGCCCGCCCGGGCGCACGGCCACGATGCCGGCCTCCTGGGCCGCGTACACGGCGTCGTAGACCTTGCGCTGCAGCTCGGTGAAGCGGCCGCTGACCGGGAGGGTGCGGGTGACGTCGGCGGTGTAGAGGTGGTTGGTCTCCACGCCCGCGTCGAGCAGCAGTAGGTCGCCGGGCCGGGCGTGCCCGCTGTTGCGCACCCAGTGCAGGGTGGTCGCGTGCGGGCCGGCCGCGGCGATGGTGCTGTAGCCCACGTCGTTGCCCTCGACCCGGGCCCGGACGAAGAAGGTGCCCTCGATCAGCCGCTCGGCGGTCTCGGTGTCGGTGCCGAGGACGCGCACCACGTCCTCGAAGCCGCGGGCGGTGGCGGCGCAGGCGAAGCGCAGCTCCTCGATCTCGAACGCGTCCTTGACCAGGCGCAGCCCGGACAGGAAGACCTCGAACTCCTCGTCCCGCTCGGCGACCGCCCGGTCCGTGAGGGCCTCCTCCACGCCCGCGTCGTGGCGGCGCAGCACCCGCGCCGGGCCGGTGGCGGCGCGCAGGTCCGCGCGGACGGCGCGCACGTCCCGGCAGGGCAGGCCGAACAGCCGCTCGCTCTCGGTCAGGCTGTTGCGGCGGCCGTCCCACAGCTCGCCGTGGCCGTCCAGCCAGAACTCGCCGTTGTCGACGCGGGAGCGGTCGCGCAGGTAGAGCACGGCCTCGTGGCCGACGGCGCCGGTCGGGGTGAGCACCAGGACGCCGTCCTGGGACTGGTCGCCGGTCAGGTAGGCGTAGTCGGAGGAGGGGCGGAACGGGTAGTCGGTGTCGTTGGCCCGGACCTTGGGGTTGCCGGCCGGGACCACCAGCAGCTCGCCGGGGAAGGCGGCGGACAGCTCCGCGCGTCGGCGGGCGGTGTGCGCGGCCTGGGGGACGGGCTCCAGGGCGGTGCGCTCGGTGTCGGCCCAGCCCTGCGTCATGCTCTCCGCGAGCTCGTCCGTGACCCCGCGGGTCAGGCCGTTCTTCCGGTACTTGATGGGCTCGGCGGGCTCGGTGGTCTCGGCGGGCTCGGTCACTGAGGTCTCCTGGTGAGGGTGAGGGAAGCGCGGTGCTTCGCTACGCTTCCCCGTCCGTCGGTGTGCGTCCCGTACGGTATATCGAACAGTGCCGGGTGAGAAGAGGTCGAGAGTGAACGATGCCGAGGAATCCGTCCGGGGCGTCCTCGCCGCCAACCTGAAGCGGGTGCGCGCCCAGCGCGGACTGTCGCTGTCCGAGCTGTCCCGGCAGGCCGGGGTCGGGAAGGCGACGCTGTCCCAGCTGGAGTCCGGGGCCGGGAACCCGACGCTGGAGACGGTGCTCGGGCTCTCCCGGGTGCTCGGCGTGCCGATCTCCGACCTGGTCGAGGCCCGGCCTGGCGGCGAGGTCACGGTGGTGCGCGCGGCCGAGACCGAGGTGCTCAGCGGGCGGGGCGTCGACCTGCGCCCGCTGCGCCGGATCGAGTCCGGGGACGCGGTGTTCGAGCTGTACGACCAGGTGGTGCGCACCGGAGCCGCCCAGGACTCCGGGGGCCACACCGGCACCGAGCACACCGTGGTCCAGAGCGGCCGGCTGGGCGTGCGGGTCGACGGGCGCGAGATCGAACTCGGCCCCGGCGACTACATCGGCTTCGACGCGGCGCTGCCGCACGCCTACACCGCGCTGGACGGCGAACAGGTCCGCTCGGTGCTGGTGCTGCAGTACCGGGCCGAGCAGCACGGCCACCTCGCGGAACCGGTCCGGCCGGCCTCGTGGGGGCTCTGGCACTGAGCGGGCGGAACGGGCCGGCCGTGCCGCTCGAAGCCGTTCGGAATACCGAACGGTTGATCCGTCCGTCATGATGATCACCATGACGGACGCACTCACCTGGCTCGCCGAACCCCAGTCGATCGCCTACGGCGGCTACAGCGTGGTCCTGGCCCGCGGCCTGGATCCCGAGGAGCTCGTGGCCCGGATCGCCGAGGAGCTCCCGGGGTGCACCGTGCGCCCGCTCGGCGAACTCACGGCGGACGACCTGGTCGAGGAGTACGAACTCGAATTCCCCGGCGACGTCGAGGACATCGGGCTGCGCCACGGGCGCAGCGGCGACCTCGCCTTCGCGGTGGTGTACGGCTACTGGCAGGGCGAGCTGAGTGTGTCGCCGTCCGCCTCGCGCGGCGGCGCCGAGGTCTACCACCTGGAGTTCGAGGAGGAGAACGGCAAGCCGGTGCCGCCGTTCTTCCGCGGCTACCGGGACGGCCGGGAGACCTGCTTCCTCAACCTCCACCTGGATGCCGGCTGGGGCCCCGACGGCGTCCGGGGCGAGCCCGCCACCGTCGCCGCCCTGACGGCCGAACTGGCCGCCGCCGGGCTGCCCGACCACGACCGCGAGGGCGACGACCTCCACCGCACCTGCCTGGAGGTGCTCGGCCGCCACTTCGGCCTCACCCTGCCGCGTGCTCCGGTGCTGGACGGCGCCCTTCCGGCGGTCCTGCTGGAGACCGACTGACGGGGCGGCCGGGTGACCGGGCGACCGGTCGGCGCCGTTCCGCCGCGTTCCGCCGTTTTCGCCAACGGTTTGCCGGAGAACGGCGGCGGGGGCGGCCGGCCGGCCGCCCCCTGCCCCGACCCTGCTCCCCCCGGCGGCCACCGAGGAGGGGGCGCGCCGAGCGGGGTGGGGTGCGGGGGTCGGGGCCGTTGCTCAGCCGAGGGTCAGCGACCTGGAGTGGGTCCGCCAGGCCTCGTCCACCGAGACGGTCTCACCCTTGTAGCTGGGGCTCGCGTAGCCGGTGGCCTGGACGCCGGTGAACAGGTTGAACCAGCAGTTGGCGTACGGGCGCAGCGAGTACACGTGGTTGGTGAGCGGGGCGGGGATGTCGAAGGAGTAGTCGGCGCTGTTGCCGTTGTAGCAGTCGTGCGGGCCGGTGAAGGTCACGGACTCGCCCTCGAAGAAGAAGTCCTGGTAGATCGTCCCCAGGACGACCAGGTTGGAGAGGCTGCTGGAACCGTTCAGCTCCTCGGTGAACTCGGTGTCCCGGGCGGCCGCGGCGGCGGTCAACGGAGCGTCGACGACTCGCCCGCCGGTGGCGAACTTGATGGCCTCCCGGTAGCTGCCGAAGCACTTCGACTGCCCGCCCTCCGCACTCACCACGCAGTTCCGGGCCGAGCCGCCGGCCGCCGCGGGCTGGGCGACGGCGGTGGCCGCGCCGGACAGGGACAGCGAGATCGCCGCCGCCGCGAGGACGGCACCGGCGCGCTTGAAGGAGCGTGTCATCGTTGATCAACTCCTGTTTCAGGTAGGTGACTTGAAGGGCCTCCACTCTCACCGGAGGGCCTGGCGACGATTCTGTGTCAGGCGGGTGGGCGAGGAGAATCCCAGAAATCTGGGACATGTACGCGTCACCTTTCGGTGCGACGGCCCGTTCGGGTGCGGGAGCCGTCGGCGCGGACGTCGAGGTGTGCGGTCCGGAGCCCGGGCCGGGCCCCGGGGCGTCAACCGGCCGTTCGGGTATCCGCCCGGAGGCGCGAACGACGCGGGAACGGTCCGTGAATTGTTCCCCGGTCGGGTGAACTGCCCCGCCGGCCGCCGGGGCCCTGCGGGCATCATGGGCCGCGACGCGGGACGTCGCGGACCAGGGAGTCGACCGATGGGAAGGCCGATGGCGGAGTTCGGCTGCGCGAAGTGCTACGGCGAGGACGAGCGGGCCGTATGGGGCCGGCAGCGGGAGGGCTTCGAACACGAGGCAGAAGTGGTGGGCGGCTCGCGCTTCGCCGTCAACCTGCGGCGCTGCCTGGGCTGTTCGCAGCAGTTCGTGTGGATCTTCACCGAGGTCGTCGACTGGATGGGCGGGGACGACGCCCAGTACGTGACGATCATGCCGGTGACGGCCGTCGAGGCGAGCGGCCTGAGGAGCGGAACGCTGCGGCCCCAGGACCTCGGCGCCCTCGGTCGTGGCCGCCGCCACCTGAACCACGACTGGCCCACCGGCGGCCCGGCGCGGCTGCACTGGCGCTCCGGCCGCTTCCTGGTCGCCGAGGGGCGGTAGCTCCTCCGTCCGGTGCCCGGAGCGGTGCGGCGGCTGCCGCCGTTCCGGGTGCTCGCTACTTCCGTCGACCGGGGCGGTGGGTGAGCTTCCTCTCCGCCTTGAGCAGCAGCGGGAGCAGCGCGTAGACGACGACCGGGACGACGAGACCGGTCATGACCAGGGTCCGCAGCACCAGCGGCAGGCGCCCGAGGTGGGGGCCGAGCAGGGCGAAGGCGGCGGTGATGGTCGGGTAGACGGCGAGCCAGGTGAGCAGAGCCCGGCGGTGCACGGACGGGGCTGCGGGGGCCGGTGCGGCGATGCTGTCGGTGGTCAAGGCGGTTTCCTCCCGTGAGTGAGCGGCTGGAGGCTTTGGATGTCCAAAACTCCAACCCGTCGGTTGGAGTTTGGCAGGCGCGCACGCGGATGTCCAACCCTTTGGTTGGAGATTCGCGCTATGGTGATGCCATGGCCTGGGACACCGCACGCACGCAGCAACTCCTCCTCGACGCCGCCGTCGAGGAGTTCGCCGAGTTCGGCCCGGACGGTGCCCGGATCGCCCGCGTCGCCACCCGGGCGGGAGTGAACAAGGAGCGGATCTACCAGTACTTCGGCAACAAGGACCAGCTCTTCGCCGCGGTCCTGGCGTCCGAACTCGGCAAGCTGGCCGAAGCGGTGCCGCTCACCCCGGCGCCGGGGCCGGAGCTCGGCGACTACGCCGGACGCGTCTTCGACTACCACTCGGCCAACCCGCACTTCTCCCGCCTGCTGGCCTGGGAAGGGCTGCAGCGCGGCACGGAGTCCGAGGCGCTGGCGGCGGAGCCCGAACGCACCGCGCACTACGGAGAGAAGGTCGCCGTCCTCGCGGCCGCGCAGCGGGCGGGCGAGCTGGCCGACGACGTGGATCCGGGACGGCTGATGTTCGCGGTGATCGGACTGGTGAACGCGTGGTTCACGCTGCCGCAGATGGTGCGGCTGCTCCTCTCCGGCGCGACGGACCCGGCGGCGGACCGGGAGGCGCTGGTCACCCTGGTGCGCCGCCTGACGAGGCCTGCGGCGGGGTGAGTGGGCGGAGTGGGCGGAGTGGGGGGGGGGCGCGCGGCGGGGCGGGGCCCCGCACCCCCCCCCAGGACTGTAAAAAAAACAAACAACAACAACCTTAATATGGTGGATCTTCATACGCCCACGCGGGGTAGAGTGCGG
>NZ_JBSHAP010000028.1:0-17730 GCF_053611565.1 Kitasatospora sp. NPDC054795 | reverse complement strand
GGGCGCCGCCCGGGGGGGGGCCGGGGGGGGGGGGGGCCCCGCGGGGGCCCGCCCGGCCCGGCCGGGGGGGGGGGGGGGGGGGGGGTGGGGGGGGTGGGCCCCCCCCCGGGCGGGGGCCCCCCCCACTCTCCGCCATGGCTTCTCAGATACCGCCGAAATCACCGGACTTGATGCCGGTGACGAAGGACTGCCAGGCGTCCGTGTCGAAGGCGAGCTGAGGGCCGTCGGGGTCCTTGCTGTCGCGGACGGGGAGGATGCCGGGGATGCCCGGTGCGACCTCGATGCAGTTGCCGCCGCCACTGCTGTACGAGGACTTCAGCCAGGAGACGGGCTTGGAGGCCGCGATGGGGAACATGGCGTGGAACTCCTTGAGACGCGTGCGGATGAGAGCCAGGGAGTCCGCACATGAGAGGGCTTGGGCCTGGAGCCAATCGTAAGTCCTTGCGAGGGAGTGGATGTTGTCCTGGTTCTCTCGCTCCACGTAGCCCCGTTGGATGGTTTCGAGGTAGGCCATCCATGCCCCGCCCGGGGAGGTGAGCAGCGTGAACGGCAGGAGTGACGGGAGGTTCTCGCCGAGACTGGACGGCGCGATCTGCAGCATGACGTGCGGAAGGCCGGCCACGGTCTCCAGTCGGCGAAGCTGTTCGGCCATGACGAAGGGGCCGCCGACGGGCCGCAGGCAGCTCTCTTCCATGACGATGCGGATCGAGGGGGCGGGTTCCTGGTAGAGCACGGCTTGTCGTGCCATGCGGACATTGACACGTTCGCTGACCTTGTCCTCGGGGATCTCGCCCCGTCGGGCCTCGGCGCTGACGATCGCGGAGGCGTAGGCCCGAGTCTGGAGCAGTCCGGGAATGACGTTCAGCTCGTAGACCTTGAAGGCGGTGGCCTTGCGCTCGTGCTCGATGAAGGCGACGAATCCGCCGATCAAGGTGCTGCTCTTGGCAGTCCAGTACAGGAGTTCAAGTGCCTCGCAGGTGTCGAGTTCCTTGTCGCACCGGCGGACGAGGTTCAGCGGTGCGGGGCGGTCCCCGTTCTCGATCATTGAGATGAGTGAATCGCTGTAGTTGGTCCGCCGTCCGAGCTCGATCTGCGTGAGCCCCCTCGCCTTGCGGAAGCGTCGCAGCTGAACGCCGATGGCCGCGTTCGGAGATGAGGTCGGGTCTACTTCCCGCTGAAGCTTGGTGATCACCGATTTCCACAATGCTCGCTGTCAAAGTGAAGCTCTTCTGATACTAGCCGCGAGCAGACACTCTTGGTGAGGGGATGGCAACAGAGAGAGACTGGTCGGTGAATATGACGAACAATCAAGCTGCCGAAAGCCTGGTTCTGCGGCGGAACTTTCCGCCGTGCCGCTGCGCGCAGTGCGGCGACTCCGTCCCCGAGGCGCGGGTGAGCGCTTCCGCCTTGACCCCCGCGGCGCCGCCCGCGCGGCGGGTGGCGCCGCCGACCAACCCCTACCGTCCCTCCACCGTCGGCGAGCGGGTCTTCGACGTCCGCTCGGGACGCTGGGCCGCCTTCATGGGGTGGCAGCACGGCCGCGCCTACCTCCGGCCGCTCAACGGCGGCGTCGAGTGGGAAGCCGAAGCGCGGTGGATCGCGAACGCCGAACAGTGAGATGCCCGATGAGCAGCATGATCGACAAGGTCACGGGCGAGGACCGTCGCACCGCGGCCGACGTCCTCGACGACCTCCAGGCCGTCCTGAACGCCGCCGACGTGAAACTCCCGTCCCTCGGGATCGACTGGCGCTCGGCCAAGGCCACCGGCGTCGTCCTGATCGACCTAGGGGCCGTGCGGCCGGACGTCATCGAGCGGCTGGTCGTCGTCCTCCGCAGAGGTATGCGGCCGTCGCCGCCGGCGGCGTGATCGTCGTCGGGAGCCTCGCGGTCGCCGCCGTCGCCGCTCTCACGATCCCCGAGGGCGTATCGACCCCGGCGAGTGCCATGGTGTTCGTCCTCGTCTTCCTCGCATCCTCGACGGGCGGATTCGCGTTCGCCGCAGGGTGGATGAGGGCGCACACGTAGCAGCGCGGGCTTCGAGTGTCCTCTCGAAGCCCGCGCCACTCGCGAATTCCCGCCCCCTCAGGTGCCGTTGAGGGCGTAGCTGCGGAACGTGGCCAGCAGCGGCAGCACCTCGGTCTTGCCGGGGTCCTCGGTGACGGCCCGCATCGCGTCGATCACGGTGTGGGCGATGATCTTCGTCACCGAGAGGTCGTCCGCCGGGGCGAGGGTGCCCCAGGCCTTCAGGGTCTGGGTCAGCAGGGCGCTCATCCGGGCGCCGATGTTGGAGCTGACGGCGTCGGAGATCTCGGCGATCTCCTCGTCGCTCATGGTGGCGCGAAGCCCGAAGGCGAGCGCCATCAGGGTGTCCATGGCGTGCTCGCCGTACGCGGCGACCAGCGCCGGCAGCGGCCGTTCGCCGGTGCCGCCCGCCGCCAGGGCGAACAGCGCCTCGTCGTCGTTCTTCCACGCCGCCTCCAGGGCGGCCAAGGCCCGCAGGGCCTCGTCTGCGGTGAGCCCGTCTGTCATGGAAAGAACGGTATTGAGCCGTCCCGGCTTCCGACAGGGGCGGAAGCCGGGATCACCCCTTCGAGCGAAGCGGGGCCGATTCGGGCCGGTGGAGGTGCGCGAAGTGCTCCGCGTCCCAGCTGCCGCCCAGCTCAGGGGCCAGTGAGGTGTTCGCCAGGGTGGCGAAGTCCTGGTCCCTTCCTGCTCGTTCGGGCAGGGCGCCGAGCAGCGGGGCGCCGGCGGAGCGGGGCAGGTCGGCCAGGTTGCAGCGCTCGGCGAGGCCGGGTTCGGCGGGCCAGGAGCCGACGAGCACCCCCGCGAGCGGCAGGCCCCGGGCCGTCAGGGCCTCCGCCGTGAGGGAGACGATGTTGAGCGTCCCGAGCCCGGCCGAGGCGATCAGCAGGACCTCGGCCGGCAGCCCGGCGTCGAGCACCGCCCGGGCCTGGTCGGCGAGCGTGCGGCCCTCGTCGTCGTAGCGGACCAGCAGCCCGCCCGCGCCTTCCACCAGGACCAGGTCGTGTGTGGAAGCCAGCTCGGCGACCTCGGACACCACCTCGGCGGGGGAGAGGTACGGCATCCCGGCCCGCCGGGCGGCGGTGTCGGGCGCCAGCGGCTCGGGGTAGCGCACCAGCTCACGGATCGTCAGCTCGCCCGCCAGGCGCCGCACTTCGGCGGCGTCGCCGGGTTCCTCGGCCGTCACGCCGGTCTGCCCGGGCTTGAGCACGGCGACCTTCAGCCCGGCCCGCAGCGCCGCCGAGGCGACGGCGGCCGTGGCGACGGTCTTGCCGACGTCCGTGTTGGTCCCCGTCACGAACAGGATGCGCGCGCTCATCCCTTCACCGCCGCGGCGGTCACGGCGGCGGCGATCCGTGCCACGTCCTCGTCCTCCGTCACATAGGGGGGCATCGTGTAGATCAGATCCCGGAAGGGCCGCAGCCACACGCCTTCGCGCGCCGCCGCCCGGGTGGCCGCCGGGACGTCCACCGGGTGGTCCAACTGCACGACGCCGATGGCCCCTTGGACCCGTACGTCGAGTACGCCGGGGACGTCCGCGGCCGCCGCGAGACCCTCGGTCAGCCCGGTCTCGATCCGCTTCACCTCCGTCGACCAGTCCTGCCCGAGCAGCAGCTCCAGCGAGGCGTTGGCGACCGCGCAGGCCAGCGGGTTGCCCATGAACGTGGGCCCGTGGGCGAGCACCGGCACCTCGCCGCGGCTGATCCCGTCCGCGACCTCGCCGGTGCACAGGGCGGCGGCCAGCGTCAGGTAGCCGCCGGTCAGGGCCTTGCCCAGGCACATCACGTCCGGCGAGACGCCCGCGTGGTCGGCGGCGAACAGGGCGCCGCTGCGCCCGAAGCCGGTGGCGATCTCGTCGAAGACCAGCAACACCCCGTAGCGGTCGCACAGTTCGCGAAGCATCCGCAGGTAGGCGGGGGAGTGGAAGCGCATCCCGCCCGCGCCCTGGACCACCGGCTCGACGATGACGGCGGCCAGCTCGTCGGCGTGACGTGCCATCAACTCCTCGAACCGCGCCGCGTATGCGGGGTCGATCGGAGCGTCGAACCCGGCCGGCGGCTCCGGGGCGAACAGCTGGCCGGGCAGCACCCCGCCCCACAGGTGGTGCATCCCGCCGTCCGGGTCGCACACCGACATCGGGTGGAAGGTGTCCCCGTGGTAGCCGCCGCGCCAGGTGAGCAGCCGGCGCTTGGCCGGCCGCCCGGTGGACTGCCAGTACTGGAGGCACATCTTCATCGCGACCTCGACGGCCACCGAGCCCGAGTCGGCGAGGAAGACGTGCCGCAGCGGCTCCGGGGTGATCTCCACCAGCCTGGCGGCCAGCCGGACGGCGGGCTCGTGGGTGAGCCCGCCGAACATCACATGGCTCATCCGCCCCAGCTGCTCGCGCACCGCCTCGTCCAGCACCGGGTGCCGGTAGCCGTGGATCGCCGCCCACCAGGACGACATCCCGTCGACCAGCTCGCGCCGCCCGCCCTCGACCGGCTCGGCCAGGCGCAGCCGCGCCCCGGAGGCGGACTCGACCACGTACGGGGTGACGGTCCCGGGCATCGGCCCGTACGGGTGCCACACATGGGCGCGGTCGAGGGCGAGCAGGTCGGCCGAGGACGGCTGGAGCATGGTGCGTTCTCCGGAGGGTCGGAACTGTCAGGCGTTGGGCGCGAGTTCGGTGCCGGCGCCGCGGCGGCGGACCTTGACGAGGTCGCTGCGGAGCTCGTCCTCGGCGCCGGATTCGGCGACGGCCGCCGGGGAGACGGTCTCCGAGGGGACGGTCTCCGAGGGGACGGCGTCGGAGGGGACGGTCTCCGGGGCGGAGGCGTCCGAGGCGTGGGCGTGCCCGCCGCACGGCCCGCAGCCGCCGCCGCTGCCGCAGGCCGAGGCCGCGGTGCCGCAGCCACCGCCCGCCCGGTCTGCCTCGGCGACGTCCGCGCGGTGGCGCGGCAGGGTGGCCTCGCCGGCGCCCTCGACCTCGAAGCCGGCGTCCTTGATCATGTCGAGGTCGGTCTGCCCGGCCTGGCCCTCGCTGGTCAGGTAGTCACCGAGGAAGATGGAGTTGGCGATGTGCAGGCCGAGCGGCTGCATCGAGCGCAGGTGCACCTCGCGCCCGCCGGCGATCCGCACCTCGGTGTCCGGGTTGACGAAGCGGACCATCGCCAGGATGCGCAGGCAGCGCTGCGGGGTGAGGTTCCACTCCTTGGCGAGCGGGGTGCCCTCGAACGGGATGAGGAAGTTGACCGGGACGGAGTCCGAGCCCAGGTCGCGCAGGGCGAAGACGACGTCGACCAGGTCCTCGTCGCTCTCGCCCATGCCGGCGATCAGGCCGGAGCAGGCGGACAGGCCCGCGCCGTGGGCCTTCTGGACGGTGTCCACCCGGTCCGCGTAGGTGTGGGTCTTGGTGATGGTCCCGTAGGTGCCCTCGGAGGTGTTGAGGTTGTGGTTGTAGGCGTCGGCGCCCGCCGCCTTGAGCCGCTCCGCCTGGTTGTCGGAGAGCAGGCCGAGGCAGACGCAGATCTCGACCTCGGGGTCGGCGTCCTTGATGGCGGCCATGGTGTCGGTGACCCGGTCGATGTCGCGGTCCGTCGGACCGCGGCCGCTGGCGACCAGGCAGACCCGCTTGGCGCCGCCGGCCACCCCGGCGCGGGCCGCGTCGGCGGCCTGGTCGGGCTTGAGCCAGGTGTACTTGAGGATCTCGGCCTTGGACCCGAGCCGCTGCGAGCAGTACGAGCAGTCCTCCGGGCAGAGCCCGCTCTTCAGGTTCACCAGGTAGTTGAGCTTGACCCGGCGGCCGAACCAGCGGCGGCGCACCTTGCCGGCCGCGGCGACCACGTCGAGCAGCTCGTCGTCGGTGGTGGCGAGGACGGCCAGGGCCTCCTCGCGGGTCGGGACTTCGCCGCGCAGGCCCTTGGCGGTGAGGGTATCGAGCAGATCCATGGGGCCGATCCTGCCTGGTGGTGATCGAGCGGCGCCAGAGCAAACCCGCCAGAAGATCGGTGTGAGGATGTGCCGATTGCCACAGTGTCGAAGGTCACGGCTCCGCCGCTGGTCACGCGCTTGACGCCAGGCCGGGCCGGAGGTTACCGGCGGGTAGGGTGTGGGTGGTGAACGGGCGGCGAGCGTGGCGCCGAGCCGGTGGCCGAGGGCCGCGGCGGACGATGATCCACAACCCCCGACCCCGTGACCCACGCCACCCCCCGGTTGCTTAGAATCTGCGCCATGACCACGCAGGGGGAGCGCACCCCGACTCCGGGAGAAGGCCGGGAAGGCCTGGCAGAGCAGCGGGTCGGCGGCGACGCCGGCACCGATGGGGGGACGGACCGCACGCGGGGCCGTCGGCTGACGGCCCGTCGAACGGTCGGGTGGATCGTCGTCGTCGGGGTGGTCGCGGCCGGGGGATGGATCATCACCCGCCCGATGCCCGGCGACTACATACCCGGGCTCGGCCCGTCCAGCAAGGACGCGACCGCGACGCCGAAGGTGGTGGGCGCCCCGCCGCCGCGCACCGACCCCGAGGCCCTCAACGTCGACAACCTCTTCCCCGCCCAGCGGCCCGTCGAGGTCGGCGCCTTCAAGGCCCGGCGCAACGGCGTCCGGCAGGGCGAGAACTGCGCCGAAGTGCTCCAGGACCGCACCCAGGACCCGCTCAAGGACACCGGCTGCCAGAGCTACCTGACCGTCAGCTTCAGCGGCCAGGACCGCCCGGTGCTCAGCAGCGTCACCCTGCTCCGCTTCCCCGACCAGCCCTCCGCCGCCAGGGCCGCCGACGCCCTGCGGGCCAAGCCCGGCGCGGTCGCCTTCATCCTCGCCGACACCACCACCGCCCCCACCCAGCCGCCCGGCGGCGCCCGGACGGGCGGCGAGCCGCGGATCGAGGCGGTCGGGCACTACGTGACCGTCACCAGCTCGCGCTCGGGCGACGGCCGCCAGGCGGCCACCACCCCCGGCAGCACCGGGGCACCGGCCACGCCGCTCCCGGGGGCCACCGGCACGGCGCCCAGCAGCGAACAGATCCTGGACGAGGCCACCCGCGCGCTCTCCTACGCCGCGGGCTCGCCGTTCGCCTGGATGTGACGGCGGCCTGACGGCGGCCCGATGGCGATGACCGCCCGATGACGAATCCCCCCGGAAGCCGCGGCCTCCGGAGGGATTCGTCATCGTCAGGACCGGACCCGCGCCCGGGCCCGCGCCCGGACCGGGATCCGGACCGGGATCCGGACCGGGATCCGGCTCAGCCGCCGAGCCGGTCCACCGCGGTCACCCGCAGCACCGCCCGGCCCTCCTCGTCGGAGCCGTACAGGTCGACCTCGGCGCTGATGCCCCAGTCGTGGTCGCCCTCCGGGTCGTCGAAGATCTGCCGGACCCGCCAGGAGGAGTCCTCCTCCTCGATGATCAGCATCTTGGGGCCGCGCGCGTTCGGGCCGGTGCCGAGGTCGTCGTACTCCTCCCAGTACCCGTCCATGGCGTCCGCCCAGCGGTCCGCGTCCCAGCCGTACTCGCCGTCCAGCTCGGCGAGCTCCTCGTAGTGCTCCAGCGCGCACAGCTCGACCCGGCGGAACATCTCGTTGCGCACCAGGACGCGGAAGGCGCGGGCGTTGGCGGTGACCGGCGCCGGCTTGTCGTCCAGCCGCACCTCGGCGGTGGCCGCCTCGGTCGGGTTGGCCAGCTGCTCCCACTCGTCCAGCAGGCTGGAGTCGACCTGGCGGACCAGCTCGCCGAGCCAGGCGATGACGTCCTTGAGGTCGTCGGTCTTCACGTCCTCGGGGACGGTCTGCTCCAGCGCCTTGAACGCGCCGGCCAGGTAGCGCAGCACGATGCCCTCGGTACGGGCCAGCTCGTAGAAGCCGACGTAGTCCGAGAAGGTCATCGCCCGCTCGTACAGGTCGCGGACCACCGACTTCGGCTGCAGCTGGTGGTCGCCGATCCACGGGTGCGCCCGGCGGTACACCTCGTAGGCGTGGGTGAGCAGCTCCTCCAGCGGCTTCGGGTAGGTGATCTCCTGGAGCCGCTCCATCCGCTCCTCGTACTCGATACCGTCCCGCTTCATCTCGCCGACGGCCTCGCCGCGCGCCTTGTTCTGCTGGGCGGCGAGGATCTGGCGCGGGTCGTCGAGGGTCGCCTCGACGACCGAGATCACGTCCATCGCGTACGAGGGCGAGGTCGGGTCGAGCAGCTCGAAGGCGGCCAGCGCGAAGGTGGACAGCGGCTGGTTGAGTGCGAAGTTCTCCTGGAGGTCCAGGGTGAGGCGGACGATCCGGCCCTCGGAGTCGGGCTCCGGCAGCCGCTCCACCACGCCGCCCTCCAGCAGCGAACGGTAGATGGCGATCGCGGTACGGATGTGCCGGCGCTGCGCGGCCCGGTCCTCGTGGTTGTCGGTCAGCAGCTTGCGCATCGCCTCGAAGGCGTTGCCCGGGCGGCCGATCACCGACAGCAGCATCGCGTGGCTCACCTTGAACCGGGAGACCAGCGGCTCCGGGTCGGCGCCGATCAGCCTCTCGAAGGTCTCCTCGGTCCAGCCGACGAAGCCCTCCGGGGCCTTCTTGCGGACCACCTTGCGCTTCTTCTTCGGGTCGTCCCCGGCCTTGGCGATCGCCTTGTCGTTCTCGATCACGTGCTCCGGCGCCTGCGCCACCACCTGGCCGACGGTGTCGAAGCCGGCCCGGCCGGCCCGGCCGGCGATCTGGTGGAACTCGCGGGCGCGCAGGATGCGCACGCGCTGCCCGTCGTACTTGGACAGGGCGGTGAACAACACCGTGCGGATCGGCACATTGACGCCGACGCCGAGCGTGTCGGTGCCGCAGATGACCTTCAACAGGCCCGCCTGGGCGAGGCGTTCGACCAGCCGGCGGTACTTCGGCAGCATGCCCGCGTGGTGCACGCCGATGCCGTGACGCACGAAACGGGACAGGTTGCGGCCGAACTTGGTGGTGAAACGGAAGCCGCCGATCAGATCGGCGATGGCCTCCTTCTCCGCCTTCGAGCACATGTTGATGCTCATCAGCGACTGGGCCCGCTCCACCGCCTCCTTCTGGGTGAAGTGCACGACGTAGACCGGAGCCTGGCCGGTCTGCAGCAGCTCCTCCAGGGTGTCGTGCATCGAGGTGCGGCGGTACTCGTAGAACAGCGGCACCGGGCGGGTCGCGTTGCGCACCACCGTGGTCGGACGGCCCGTGCGGCGGGTCAGGTCCTCCTCGAAGCGGCGGACGTCGCCGAGCGTCGCGGACATCAGCAGGAACTGCGCCTGCGGCAGCTCCAGCAGCGGGATCTGCCACGCCCAGCCGCGGTCCGGCTCGGCGTAGAAGTGGAACTCGTCCATGACCACCTGGCCGATGTCCGCCCGGGTGCCGTCGCGCAGCGCGATCTGGGCCAGCACCTCGGCGGTGCAGCAGATGATCGGAGCGGTCGGGTTCACGCTCGCGTCGCCGGTCATCATGCCGACCTGCTCGGTGCCGAACATCTTCACCAGGTCGAAGAACTTCTCCGACACCAGCGCCTTGATCGGGGCGGTGTAGAACGTCCGCTGCCCCGCCGCCAGCGCCGCGAAGTGCGCCCCCGCCGCCACCAGGCTCTTGCCCGACCCGGTCGGCGTCGCCAGGATCACGTTGTTCCCCGACACCAGCTCGATCAGCGCCTCCTCCTGCGCCGGGTACAGGGTGATCCCCCGATCCTCCGCCCAGGCTGCGAACGTCTCGTACAGCGCGTCGGGGGTGGCGGGCTTCGGCATCAGATCAAGGAGGGTCACCCGGCTATCTTGCCTGCTCGCCGCCACCCCCGGCAAAGCCCGGGGCCGCGAGGGGCAGGTCGGGAGCCCGTCAGAACGGTGCGGCGGGCACCCGCGCGGCCGGCGGCGGGTCGTTCGTGCAGCCCTGGGCGCGGACCGGCTCCCGCGCGGTGCGCAGGGCGGCGGCGCACATCGACCTCCTGCCTGGGCTCGACGTACCAGAGCCCGCCCCCACGGCGGCGGCCACCGCGAGGCCCCTGCAGCACCCGGGGCCGCCGCCACCACGGCGGTGGCGGCGGCGGATCGTCGGGCGGGCGCGGGATGATGTGTGCGACGTCGACCACGGTCCAGTCAGCTCCTGTTTCCGGTGGTGCTACGAGACGACGCGGGGGGCGGTACTCGGCAGTATCACGGCGTTGCGGCACTCGTACGCGGCCATGGCGGCCCGGCCGACCTTGAGCGCGATGTCCGCGTAGGCCTGGTGCGCCTTGGCAGGGGAGGCGCCGTGGACGACGTCCCCGGTGACCCGGACGCCGAGGTCCGACGGCGCGGCCTGGCCACTGCCGCCCTGCGGGGCCTCGTAGTCGCACGGCACGTAGAGCCGGACCACCGCTCCCCCGGGAGTGTTCCTGTTGTCCAGGACCCACCCGGTCGTGCCGGAGCCGAAGTCGAGCGGGGCGACCTGCCCGAGGACGGCGTCGCTTTGCCGATAGCTGTCGATCCCGTCCTTCGGTGGTCGGACATCCACGTCGAGAAGGGTGGTTCCGCTTCCCCAGGAGACGTAGCAGCGGTAGTCGAGGTCCCCCGTGCCCAGCGGTCCTGGGCTCGCGGGCGTGGCGATTCGGCGGGACGGTTCGGGCTCGGTGGCCTTCCCGTCCGGGCCCGCGAGCGGTTCCAGGTCGCTCCGGCCGAGAACTCCCCAGCACGTGTGCTCCGGTAGCTCCACCGACTGCCAGGGTTTCCAGGCCCACAGTCCGCCGCTCACCGCAGCGACCAGGGCGAGGGCGACGGCGGCGTGCCAGGGACGGACCGGGGAGCGGCGCCGGGGAGGGTCGTCGGGCGAGCGGGGGATGATGTGTGCGACGTCAGCCATGCTTCATCACGCCTTGGTACTCAGCTTGGGGTTGTAGAGGGCCTGGCCGTTGGTCCAACCTTCGCTGAAGGTCTGCTTGGCCCGGTTCGCCAGCGTGTTCACGTATCCCTGGTCGAGTCCGGAATCGCGGCTGGCGCCCTCAACGGCGTTGATGACCGCCTGCTGCGCGCCTCCGACAGCCACTGTGGTGCGCCGTTGGGCGTCGTCCCGCGCCTCGTTCGTGGTGTCGACCTTGTAGCTGTCGGCCACCTGGGTCATCAGCTCGTCGACCTTCTCGTTGATCATGCCGCCGACGTGGGGGACCTTGTCGGCGGCTATTCCGCCGGTGTAGTCCCAGACCATCTTGGCTATCTCCTTCTTGGAGTCGAGCGCGTCGTTGTACTGCTGGTCGGACGCGGCATGGTTCTCATAGATCTCGTCCGACACGGCCTTCGTGAGGATGCCCGCGACCTGTCCGCCCGGCCTGGTCACGTTCTCGACCGCCGCGGTCAGATCCCCGTGCGGCTCCCGGTTGGCGATGACCTGCTCGATCTGGGCCGTTTGGTAGGCCTGCTGCGCGGTGGCGATCGAGGCATACGCGTCCGGGTTCCGGCCGACGGTGGACAGCAGCACGCTCACCTGGGACTGGTCGAAGAGGGCGGGCACGCCGGGAACGGACAGCCGCGCGTGTGAATTGTTGTTGTTCGGTCCTGGGCCGTCCAGCGAGTTCTCGATGTCGCCGATGTAGTTGGCCGCCATGTTGCCGATGCTGCCGTTGAGATCGGCGAAGACACCACCGCGAAGGGTCGCGGGCCCGTCGCCGCTGCCGAACCGGTCGACGACCTGCTTCATGACGGCGTTCATCTCCGCCGTGTGCGGCGGGTACTTGCCCTCCGTGTCGTCCCAGGCGCGGCCGGTGGCGGCGGCCTCCAGGGCGTGTCCGAGCGGGCCGACGGTGCTCGGGTCGGCCGGGCCGCCTTCGAGCGGGCGCAGCGGGTAGTTCATGTCGACGAGGACGGAGTTGTTCCCGGAGTCGGTGAACAGCTTGAAGTAGGTGTTCTGGCCGCCGGTGCTCTTGACGCTGCCGTCCGGGTTGTACGCGGTGACCGGGTCGTTGAAGAACTTGGTGGCGGCCTCGGGGCTGTGGCCGAACGCGTCCAGGATTCCGGACAGCGGGTTGAAGCCCTTGAGGTTGCCGTCCTTGTCCGGCTGACCGATGAACTTGAACTCGTCGAACGGGTAGCCGCCGCTGCGGTAGGCCGGGATCTCCCAGCGGGTCGGGTTCTCCTGGGTGAGTTGGGTGACGTGCGCGGCGATGGGGTTGAGGAAGTGCGCGTCGTACGTTCCGTTCCGCAGCAGGTTGGCCATGATCTGGTAGCCGTACGGGCTCTTCGCGGGGTCGGCGCCGGGCCGGAGCGGGATCTGCGTGGCGCCGGCCGCGCGGAACCGCTTCTCCCACTCGTCCGAGACGTGCAGCGGCTGCTTGGTGTCGGTCGCGGTGGCCAGGGTGAGGCCGAGGTCCTGCTGGATGCCCTTGATCGCCGCGCTGCGGGCCGGGCTGTTGGCGTAGTCCCCGCTCTGCGCCATGGCGCCGTACTTGGCCATGAAGGTCGCCGGGTCCTGGTTGCCGTAGAAGGACGTGGCGAACCGCGGGTCGCTCTTGTGGTGGTCCAGGATGTCCTGGAGGTGCTTGAGTTGGGCGTCGCCGGCCTGGTCGCCGAGGCCGAGGATGTAGGTGGCCGCCTTGGCCTCCTCCTCCGGGATGCCGCCGACGGGGTTGGCGTTGAACGCGGTGCCGTCGCTGCCGGTGTCGTCACCCAGGGCCCGGGAGGCGTCCTGGTCGGCTTCGGTGGCCCGGTCCACGGCGTCGCCGATGGCCTTGGCGGCGGTCTCGGCCTTGGCCTTCCAGCTCCTGGCGTACTCGGGGTCCTTCTTGTCCTCCTGGGTCGTGGGCGGCGGCCAGTGCACCGCGCCCTCGCCGTCGACGGTGAGGCCCTCGTGGGTCGCGTTCCGGACGGCGGTGGTGAGGTCGTTCTTCGCCGCCGTGATCTCGGTGTGGGCGTCGCGGAGCGTCTTGGCCAGGGCCGAGGCCTCCTCGAAGGCCGCGTGGATCTGGTCGCGGGCCCAGGTGAGCTTGGCGTTGGCGAGGCCGGCGGCGTCGCCGTGCCAGCCGGACTGCTGGATGGTGCCGATGACCTCGTTCTGCATCCGCTGGGTGAGGTCCCACTTGCGGACGAGGTTCTCGAAGTCGCCCGCCGCGGAGGCGAGGCCGCCGAGGTCGACCTGCTGGAGCTGACTGAACGTCACCATGATCGTGCTGTATCCCCCCGTTCGCGCCGACGCTAGCATCCGGCGCCCTGCGCCTGGTTGAAGTGGGCCTGGATGTCCGTGTCGGTCCTGGTGTAACTCTGGGCCGTGGTCTGCAGGTTGGTGCCGATGTCGCCGACGGTGGTCTGCAGCCCGCCGGACTGGCTGGTCCAGGTGCCCCAGGTGGCGGTGAGCGCGCCGCCGAGGTTTCAGCCCTTGAGGGACCCGGTGGCGGCGTTGACGTGCTCGCCGGGCTGGTCGCACTCGGTCTTGACGGCGTCCCGCAGGGCGAAGGCGTTCTGCGCGGCCTGCTGGAGCATGCCGGGGTTCACGGCGACGGTCTTGCCGCCGGCCGCCGGGCTCAGCGAGACCGGTGCGGCGTTGGCGCCGGCCAGGTCCGGGAACTGCTTCTTCGCCTCTTCGGTGAGATTGCCCTTGTCGTCGAAGAGCCACGGATTCATTCGACGCTCGAATTCGAGGTCGGTCATTGTTTCCCCCCGGATAATGATCGGCAAGGATCGTACTATTTTTGCGGCCATGATTTTGGTGAATTGAATATTGGCACATGATTAACATGTGGTGAATCACGACTGGATTGGCCGGTTCATACTGTGCCGATCCGCACATTGCCCGACACGCGGAGGCATGCCAGAGTGCCGGGCATGAACCATCCGCTCGCGGCCGAGCCGCGCTCCGCCGTCCCCGCCCCCTCCTCCGCCGCTCCCGCGCAGGTCTTCGACTGGCTCGACCAGACGGCCGCGATGCGGGCCGAGGCCGGGCTGACGCGGACGCTGCGCAGCCGGGCAGCGGACGACCCGGTGCTGGACCTCGCGGGCAACGACTACCTGGGCCTGACCAGGCATCCGGTCGTCACGCGGGCGGCCGCGGACGCTGCGCTGCGCTGGGGCGGCGGCTCGACGGGGTCGCGGCTGGTGACCGGGACGACCGCGCTGCACACCGAACTGGAGCAGGAGCTGGCCGAGTTCTGCGGAACGGAGGCCGCGCTGGTGTTCTCCTCCGGGTACACGGCCAACCTCGCGGCGCTGACCGCGCTCACCGACCCGGACACCCTGATCGTCTCCGACGCCTACAACCACGCCTCGCTGATCGACGGCTGCCGGCTCTCCCGCGCCGACGTCCACCGGGCCCCGCACAGCGACCCGGCGGCCGTCGCCGAGGCGCTCGCCGGGCGGGCCCAGCCGCGGGCGCTGGTGGTCACCGACTCGGTGTTCTCGGTGGACGGCGACGCGGCCCCGCTGCCCGCGCTGTCGGAGGCCGCCCGCGCGCACGGCGCCGCCCTGCTGGTCGACGACGCGCACGGGCTGGGCGTCCTCGGCCCCGGCGGCACCGGGGCGCTCGCGGCAGCCGGACTCGCCGGGCAGCCGGACACCGTTGCCACCGCCACCCTCTCCAAGTCGCTCGGCTCGCAGGGCGGCGTCGTCCTCGGCCCGCGCCGGGTGATACGCCACCTCACCGAGACCGCCCGCACCTTCATCTTCGACACCGGTCTCGCCCCGGCCGCCGCCGGCGCCGCCCTCGCCGCCCTGCGGCTGTTGCGCGCCGAGCCGGCCCGCGCCGAGCGCGCCCGCGAGGTGGCCCGCACCCTGGCCCGGCAGCTCACCGCCGCCGGACTGCGCAGCTGCGAGCCCGAAGCGGCCGTGGTGTCCGTCCGCGCCCCGGGCCCCGAGGCCGCCGTGGCCTGGGCCGCCGACTGCCGCCGCGCGGGCCTCGCCGTCGGCTGCTTCCGCCCGCCGTCCGTCCCGGACGGCATCTCCCGGCTGCGGCTGACCGCCCGGGGCGACCTGACCGACGGGCAGATCGCCGAGGCCGTCCGCATCATCGCCGAACTGGCCCCGGCCGGTGCGCGGGGCGAATGAGCGGACAGCGGAGCGGAAAATCGCTCGGTGCGACCGGGCCCGCCGGGCAGGATGGTGGGATGACCGATCTGCGCTGGGACGAGCACGTGGCACGGCTGCTCGATCCGACCGACGGAGGCTGCCTCCCCGACGTGTTCATCGAGAACACGACGGTGGCGGACTGGCAGGCCGTGCTCGACCTGGTCGAGGAGCAGGGCTGGGCGTACGAGTTCATCGTGGGGTGCTTCGTGCTGCCGCTGCCGAGGGCCGAGGCGGTGCTGTCCCGGCCCGTCGGCGCCGAGTGTCCGGTCCTGTGCGTGTGGCCGGCCCCGGAGGTCTGCGCCGTCTTCCGGTTCCTCGGGGCGGAGCAGATCGACTTCGACGTCGACCTCCGCGAACTCCAGGGCCAGGAGCGGCTGGACGTCCTGTGCGGGTTCCTGACCGCGATCGGGCGGCGGCTGGGCAGGCCGGTGCTGATGTACTTCGAGGGCGACACCCGGGCGCCGTTCCTCGGGTACGACGCGGCCGCCGACCGGGTCCGGGCGCTGTGGTCGCCGCCGGTGGACTGACCGGGCCGGCCGACTACTTCTTCCTCGCCCGGCTCGGCTGGACCCGGGTGGGCTCGCCGGCCGCCTTGGGGTGGTCCGGCGGGTACGGGAGTTCGCCGAGGCCCTCGTCGCGCAGCTGCTTCTCGTACAGCTCCAGCAGGGGCTCCAGGCGGAACGCCCGGCCGTCCATCTCCGCGTTCAGGTCGCCGAGTTCGGCGAAGCGGGCGGGGAGCGTGCGCAGGTCGAAGTCCTCGGGGGCGGCGTCGTCCAGCTCCTCCCAGCGCAGTGGGGCGGAGGCGGTGGCGCGCGGGCGGGCGCGCAGCGAGTAGGCGGAGGCGATGGTGCGGTCGCGGGCCATCTGGTTGTAGTCGACGAAGATCCGCTCGCCGCGCTCCTCCTTCCACCAGGCGGTGGTGACCTTCCCGGGCATCCGCTGCTCCAGCACCCGGCCGAGGGCGATCACCGCGTGCCGCCCGTCGGTGAACGTCCACTCGGGCGCCAGCGGCACGTAGACGTGAAGTCCGCGCCCGCCGGAGGACTTGGGCCAGCCGCGCAGCCCGTACTCCTCCAGCAGGGCGCGCAGTTCGTGGGCGGCGCGGACGGCGTCGTGGAAGTCGGTGCCGGGCTGCGGGTCGAGGTCGATCCGCAGTTCGTCGACGTGGCCGGTGTCGGAGCGCCGCACCGGCCAGGGGTGGAAGGTGAGGCAGCCCAGGTTGGCGGCCCACAGCACGGCGGCCGGCTCGGTGGGGCAGATCTCGTCGGCGGAGCGGCCGGAGGGGAACTCGATCCGGGCGGTGGGCAGCCATTCCGGCAGGCCCTTGGGGGCGCGCTTCTGGTAGAAGAACTCGCCGTCCACGCCGTCCGGGAAGCGCTGCAGGGTGGTCGGCCGGTTGCGGAGCCCGCGCAGCACCCCGTCGGCGACGGCCAGGTAGTACTGCGCGACGTCCAGCTTGGTGAAGCCGCGCTCGGGGTAGTACACCTTGTCCGGGTTCGACAGCCGGACGGTACGCCCGGCGACTTCCAGTTCCACGGCTGAGCCCATGCCCCACACGCTAAGCGCCGGGCGCCCGGCGCGCGCTCCGGGGCGATGCGGGCGAGGATCGGACGCATGGACCTGCCCGTGATGCCGCCGGTGGCGCCGATGCTCGCCAAGTCGGTGGCCAGGATCCCGGCCGGGATGCAGTACGAGGCGAAGTGGGACGGCTTCCGTTCCGTCGTGTTCCGCGACGGGGACGAGGTGGAGCTCGGCAGCCGCACCGGAAAGCCGCTGACCAGGTACTTCCCCGAGCTGGTCGAGGCGTTCAAGCGGGAGCTGCCGCCGCGCTGCGTGCTGGACGGCGAGGTGGTGATCGCCCGGGACGGCCGGCTGCGCTTCGAGGAGCTGCTGGAGCGCATCCACCCGGCCGCGAGCCGGGTCAGGCTGCTCGCCGAGCGGACCCCGGCCTCCTTCGTCGCCTTCGACCTGCTCGCCCTCGGTGAGGAGAGCCTGCTGGACGAGCCGCTGTCGGTGCGCCGCCCGGCCCTGGAGGCCGCGCTCGCCGACGCCGCCGACCCGGTGTTCACCGCCCCCGCCGCCACCGACCTCGACCTCGCCCGGACCTGGTTCGCCGAGTACGAGGGCGCCGGGTTGGACGGGGTGGTCGCCAAGCCGCTGGACCAGCCGTACCGGCCGGGGGAGCGGACCATGTACAAGATCAAGCACGAGCGCACCGCCGACTGCGTGGTGGCCGGCTACCGCGAGCACAAGAGCGGCCCGGTGGTCGGCTCGCTGCTGCTCGGCATCTTCGACGGGGACGGCAGGCTCCAGCACGTCGGCGTCTGCGCCGCCTTTCCGATGGCCCGCCGGCGCGAACTCGTCGAGGAACTGGCCCCGTTGCGGATGGACGACCTCTCGCGGCACCCCTGGGGCGGCTGGGCGGACGAGGCCGCGCACGCCGAGGGCCGGCTGCCCGGCGCGGTCAGCCGCTGGACCGGTGGCAAGGACCTGTCCTGGATCGCGCTGCGCCCGGAGCGGGTGGTCGAGGTCGCGTACGACCACATGGAGGGCACCCGGTTCCGGCACACCGCGCAGTTCCGCCGCTGGCGGCCGGACCGTACGCCGGAGAGCTGCACCTACGCGCAGTTGGAGGAGCCGGTCTCGTACGACCTCGGCAAGGTGCTGGGGAGCTGACGACGCGCCGGACAGCGCGGCGGCGCGGGAGGGCCCGACC
>NZ_JBSHAP010000027.1:0-83708 GCF_053611565.1 Kitasatospora sp. NPDC054795 | reverse complement strand
GCCGCCGACCGTCTGGTCGGCGGCCGGTTCGGCGCCTGTGCGGTTGTCCCCTTCTGTTCGGTGCGCGGGTTCATGACGCGTGCGGGTTCATCACGTGTGCGGGCAGCGGGGCCCGGCCCGACCGACCGGACCCCGCCCGCCGTCAGCCGCGGCGGACGCCCGTCCTCCGTCGCAGCACGGCACCCCCGCCCACCAGCGCGGTGGCTCCCAGGGCGGCCGCCGCCGTCACGGCCGGCAGTGCCGAACCGCCGCCCGGGGCCTGCGGGGCCTGCGCCACGGCGGCGAGTTCCGGCGCGGCGTCCACCTGGTAGCCGCCGCCCTCGCCCGACCGGTCGTACGCCGAGCCGGGCAGCTTGTCCCCGTACCGCTGGTGCACCAGCTGCTGGTAGGCGGCCAGGGTGACCCCGCCCGCGCCCACCGAGCGCCGGGCCTCGTCGTCCAGCGGCAGCACCCGGCCGTCGCGCAGCACGTACCAGGCGTTGACCTGCGGCTCGCGGAAGGCGGTGCCGCCGCCGCTGCCCGCCGCCTTCGCCGCGTAGTCGCTCTCGTCACCGCCCGAGGCGATGTTGACGACCTTCCAGGCCCCGCCCTGCCGCACGGTCCAGACCGAGGCGCTCTGCCCGTCCGCCGCGACCACCTTGCTGGCCGTGAACTCGGCCTTCGCCACCGGTGCGCCCGGGGTGCCGGCCACGAAGCCCGGGTCCAGCAGGTACACCGGCACCGTGTCGCCGGCCAGCCGCGGCGCGGCCTCGCTCGCCGCCCGGGCCTCCTCGGCGGCGCCGATGGTCAGCTGTCGGGTCGGCGGGACGCCTTTGCGGGCGAAGAAGTGGCCGACCTTGTCGAGGACGGCCGCGTCCTGGACGGCGCTGCGGGCCTGCGCCAGCTCGGCGGCGGGCACCGGGGCCGGGGCGGACGGGGAGTCCGCGTGCGCGGCCGGGGCGAGCGCCAGCGCGAGACCGGCGGTGAGCAGGACGGTGACGGCGGCCGTGGAGGTGACGGCCCGACGGCGGCTCTTGATCTCGGTCATGGTCGCCCTCACGCGCCGATCCGGTACAGGGAGTGGGTCCACGAGAACGTGTCGTTGTTCACGTAGTACTGGTAATCCGCCCAGTTGTAGCGGTAGTTGGAGGGCCACGGGTCGCCCCAGTAGACCCAGTTGCTCCCGGTGTCGTAGCCGTACAGGACGTGCATGTGGCCGCCGCCGGAGCTCCACTGGATGCGCGTCTCGATCGGGCGGTTGGCGTTCACCTCGGACTGTACGGTGCCGTAGTTCAGGTACCCGTTGACGTACGAACCCGGGTTGATGCCGACCCAGCTCAGCCCGTTCTGCACATCGCCCAGCGTGGCCTGGCTGTTGGGGCAGCTGGAGTTGACGGAGCGGCCGAACGCGGCGTTGCAGAACTGGTTCTGGCTGTAGTTGTAGCCGAACCAGGTGGCGATGGTGTTCCCGCTCGCCGCCCAGCACCAGTTGGTCTGCTGTTGCTGCTGCATGGTGATGTTGAGCTTCTTGTACGTGCCGGCCAGGTCGGCCGTGCTGCCGGGCGCGGCGGCCTGGCGGACCTGGTGCGTGGCCCGGTACTGGGCCGGCTGCCCGGCCGGGGCGGCGGCGATCGCGGGTGCGGCCATCGCGGCGGTGAGCGCCGGGCCCAGCACGCCGAGGGTGAGCAGCGAGACCGTGCGGCGCAGCCGTATCCGTGGAACTGGCATGGGGGAATGCCTCCTTGCACGAGTGGAGCGAGGGGCTGTGTGGGGGCGCGGTCCGGATCGCGCCCCGAGCATCGCGCCTCGTCAGGTACGGGTCAACGGGCCTCGGTGCGGCCCGGACCGAGGTGTGAACGGGCCGGTGCGGATGTGAACGACGCCCCGGGAACCCCCGCGCAGCAGGCCCGGACCGGTGACAAACCGCCGCATCGATGTGAATATTCACGGTCAAACGGCGGCCCGTCCCAGCCGTCGGTGCCGGACCGCCCGCACACCCGCACACCCGCACACCCGCACGCCCGCACGCACGCACGCACGCACGCCCGCACGCCCGCCCCAGGAGGCCGCCATCCGCAGGAGCGACCCAGCCGACCTCACCGCCGCCCTGCGCACGGGCCCCTTCCACCTCGCCCTGCGCACCGCGATCTCCGCCCGGGGCCTCGCCCTGCACCGCATCCGCCGCCACCTCGCCCTGCGCGGCGTCAACGTCGGTCTCACCAGCCTCAGTTACTGGCAGCAGGGCCACCGCCGCCCGGAACGCGCCGAGTCACTGCGCGCCGTCGCCGCCCTGGAGGAGGTCCTCGACCTGCCCGAGCACTCCCTGACCCGGCTGCTCGGCCCCCGTCGCGCCGCCGGCCCCGCCCCGGCCGGCCCGCCGGTGCGCCCCTACCGCGACCTCATCTCACCGGCCGTGGCCGTCGACGGCCTGCTCGCCACCCTCGCCGGCCCGCGCGACACCGGGCTGCACACCATCACCCACATCGAGCGCATCCGGGTCGGCCCCGACCGCCGGATCGCCCGCCGCGACTCCCAGCACGCCCTGCGCGCCCACCGCGACGGCATCGACCGCTACCTCGCCCTCTACCAGGGCGACCCGGGCAGCGACATCACCCGCGTCGGCGTCCGCGCCGAGGAGAACTGCCGCCCCGGCCGCATCCGCCGCGACCAGGCCCACCACCTGCTCGCCACCGAACTCCTCCTCGACCGCCGCCTGCGCACCGGCGACACCCACCTGCTCGGCTACGGCTTCGACGACTCCCCCTCGCCCGACCCCAGCTGCGAGTACGTCCGCGGCTTCAACTCCGGCGCCGGCCAGTACGTCCTCCAGATCACCTTCCACCCCGCCGCCCTCCCCGTCCGCTGCCACCGCTTCGCCCTCCATTCCCCCGGCGCCGCCCCGTACGAGACCGAGGAGCTCACCCTCGACGGGCACCACTGCGTCCACCTGGTGGCGACGGCGGTGCGGCCGTGCCTGCTGGGGATCCGCTGGGACTGGGAGTGAGGGGCGGCCGGCCCGGTGCCCGGCCGGGGGGCGGGAGACCGGACGCCGGGCCGGGGACGCGCGACCGGGCACCGGCCACCGGCTACGCCCGGCGGAAGTCCATGATCAGGGAGTCCTCCACCGGCAGGTAGCCGATCTGCTGGTAGATGGAGTTGCTGGTCGGGTTGGCGAGGTCGGTGTACAGCAGGACCTCGGTGGCGCCGCGGGCGAGGAGGTGGGCCGAGACGGCGGCGGTGACGGCGGTGCCGTAGCCGCGGCCGCGGCTCTCGGCGGGGGTGTAGACCGGGCCGATGCGGGACATCCCGGCGAGGATCGGGCTGCTGCCGGCCAGGGCGACCGGGCGGCCGTCGTCCTCCCACAGGTGCAGGCAGCCGCTCGCGGTCCGCTCGTCCACCGCCCGCGGGACGTCGGGGACGTCGACCCCCGCCTCGGCCAGGAACTCCTCGTACCAGCGGATCGCCTGCTCGCGGTCGGCCGGTTCCGCCAGCCGGTGGCGGCCCGCGGGCGGGCGCGGCGGGCCGGTCAACTCGCCGAGCCGGTAGAGCCGTTCGTCGAAGCGGACGGACTGCTCGGTGCCGGTCGCCGCCGTCCACGCGGCGGCGAAGGCGCGGACCGCCTCGGCACCCCCGCCGACCCCGGTCACCGTGGTGAACCCGGACCCGGCGGCGGCCAGGTCGACCGCCAGCTCGGCGGCCGCGGTCGGCGGCATGAAGGAGAGCCTGGGGTCGAACGGCGGTGTCCGGAGGAAGGCCCCGGCGACCGGACCGTCCTCCTCGGCCCGCCACCAGCCGAAGACCGGCGGCTCGCCGAACACCGTCAGGCCGGACACGGCCAGCCGGTGCGCGATGGTGAGCAGGACGGTGTTCTCGGCGGGGCGGGTGGCCAGGAAGGCGCCCGCCTGGTCGCGGAACTCGTCGAGGGAGGTGCTGAAAGTCCAGGTCATGGCCCATGGTGGACCGCCCGGGGCCGGTTCGCCAACGATTTCGCGGCCGCCCCCGGGGCTCCCGCTACTCGACCGCCACGCCCAGCTTCCCGGCCAGCGCCGCCGGATCGGTGGTCGGGGCGTCGCAGGCGAAGTGCCGGCAGACGTACGCCGCGGGCGCCCCGCCGACCAGCGGCCGGTCGGCCAGCAGCGGCACCTCGGGCTCCCCGGGCGCGCCGACCGCGACCACCGCCCCCGGCGCCGTCCCGAGCAGCGCGGCCCGTCGCAGCGCCGCGGTGGCCGGATCGCCGTCCGGGCCGACCACGGCGACCTCGCGCGGCCCGTCGAGCAGCGCCTCGGCGACGGCGAGGCCCCAGCCGATGAACCGCGGCGCCCGGCCGGCGAGCGCGCCGACCACGCCGAGGGCCCGCTCGGCGGCCGTGCGGTGCCGGTCGGATCCGGTGTACGCGGCGTACGTGAGCAGGGCGCCGGCGGCGGCCGTCCAACCGGACGGGGTGGCGTTGTCGGTCGGGTCCTGCGGGCGGCGGATCAGTTCCTCGGCGTCGTCGGCGGTGTCGTAGAGCGCGCCGGAGGTCTCGTCGGTGAAGTGCTTGAGCACGGTGTCGAGCAGGCCGCCCGCCAGCTGGAGCCAGGAGGACTCGCCGGTGACGGCGTACAGCGCGAGGAAGCCCTCGGCGGTGTCCGCGTAGTCCTCCAGCACGCCGGCGTTGGCACCGGCCCGACCGTCCCGGGAGGTGCGCAGCAGCCGGCCGTCCGGAGTGAGGTGGACGGCGAGCAGCAGGTCGGCGGCGCGTTCGGCGGCCTCGACCAGGTCGGGGCGGTCCAGCAGCGCGCCGGTCTCGGCGAGCGCGGCGACGGCCAGGCCGTTCCAGGCGGCGACCACCTTGTCGTCCCGGGCCGGGGCGGGGCGGGCCCCCCGGGCCTCGGCCATCCGCGACCGGATCGCCTCGTACTCGGCGAAGTCCTCGGGGTCGGCGAGGAGTTGGAGCACCGAGGTGCCGTGCTCGAAGGTGCCCTCGGCGGTGACGGTGAACAGCCGGGCGGCGGTGGCCGCGTCGGCGGGGCCGAGCAGGTCGACCAACTGGCCGGGCTCCCACACGTAGTAGGCGCCCTCGGCGGACTGCCCGGTCTCCTCGTCGAGGCTGTCGGCGTCCAGCGCGGAGGCGAACGCACCCTCGGGCGTGCGGAGTTCGCGCAGCAGGAAGTCCGCGGTGGACAGCGCGACCCGGCGGGCGAGGGGCGAGCCGGTGGCCCGCCACAGGTGCAGGTAGGCGCGCAGCAGCAGGGCGTTGTCGTACAGCATCTTCTCGAAGTGCGGCACCACCCAGCCGGCGTCCACCGCGTACCGGGCGAAGCCGCCGCCGAGCTGGTCGTGGATGCCGCCGCGGGCCATCGCCCCGCCGGTGCGGACGGCCATCTCCAGCGCCGCCTCCGAACCGGTCCTGGCGTGGTGGCGCAGCAGGAACTCCAGCACCATGGCCGGCGGGAACTTGGGCGCGCCGCCGAAGCCACCGCGGCTCTGGTCGAAGTCCCGGCTGAGACTCACCAGCGCCTGGTGCAGGTCCGCCTCGCCGGGCGGGTTGTGGGCGCCGGCCGAGTAGACGGCGGCTCGCTCGGCCAGGTCGGCCCGGATCCGCCCGGCGACCTGCCCGACCTCCTCCCGGCGGTCCCGCCAGGCGGCCTCCACGCCCTCCAGCACCTGCCGGAAGGACGGCATCCCGTGCCGGGGCTGCGGCGGGAAGTAGGTGCCGAAGTAAAACGGCTCCTTGTCGGGGGTGAGGAACACCGTCATCGGCCACCCGCCCTGCCCGGTCGCGGCCTGCACCGCCTCCATGTACACGGCGTCGACGTCCGGCCGCTCCTCCCGGTCCACCTTGACCGGCACGAACCGCTCGTTGAGGTACTCGGCGAGCCCGGCGTCCTCGAAGCTCTCGTGCGCCATGACGTGGCACCAGTGGCAGGCCGCGTAACCCACCGACAGCAGCACCGGCACGCCGCGCCGCTTGGCCTCCGCGAAGGCCTCGGGGCCCCAGGGCCACCAGTCGACGGGGTTGTCGGCGTGCTGGAGCAGGTACGGCGAGGTCGCGTCCGCGAGACGGTTCGGCATGCGTCCATCCTCGCGCATCCGGCGCTCGGCGCGCGGCAGGTCAGGCCGGTCCGGACCAGTAACTGATCCCGAGGTTGGCGTCGAAGGTGCGCATCCGTCCGAGCACCTGGTCGGGGGTCGGGCCGAGGAGCTCGTCGACGATGCGGCCGTCGGCGAGGAAGACGACGCGGTCGGCGTACGAGGCCGCGACCGGGTCGTGGGTGACCATCACGACGGTCTGGCCGAGCTCCCGGACGCACCGGCGCAGCAGCGCGAGGATCTCGGCGGCGGAGCGGGAGTCCAGGTTGCCGGTCGGTTCGTCGGCGAAGACGATCCGGGGCCGGCCGGCCAGCGCCCGGACGCAGGCGACGCGCTGCTGCTGGCCGCCGGAGAGCTGGGCCGGGCGGTGGCCGAGCCGGGCGCCGAGGCCGGCCGCCTCGACCAGGGTGCGCAGCCACTGCTGGTCGGGGGTGCGGCCGGCCAGGGTCAGCGGCAGGGTGATGTTCTCCGACACCGTCAGGGTGGGGATCAGGTGGAAGGCCTGGAAGACGAAGCCCACGTGGTCACGGCGGAGCCTGGTCAGTTGGCCGTCGCTCAGCCGGGTCAGGTCCACGTCGCCGATCCGGGCCGCGCCCGAGGTGCAGGACTCCAGCCCGGCGAGGCACTGGAGCAGGGTGGACTTGCCGGAACCGGACGGGCCCATGATCGCCGCGAACTCCCCCTCCCGGAAGGCCACCGAGACCCGCTCCAGCGCCACCACCCGGGCGTCTCCCGACCCGTGCACCTTGGTCAGGTCGACGGCCGCCGCGGCGGCCGGGGCGTGGTTCGCGGCGGCGCGGGGCGGGCCTCCGGGACGGGACGGGCCTCCCGCGAGGGAGTGGGGCTCGGTCATCGGTGGTGCTCTCCTCGGCTGGACACGGGCGAAGGTCAGGACTGGGGTCTGGGCCGGGGGCCGGACGGGCCTGCGGGCGGGCCCGTGCACGGGCCGGTGCACGGGGTGGCGGGCGGCACCAGGCCGGTGCCGGCGCCCAGCAGGGCGAGGGAGCGGACCGCGAGCTCCCGCCCGGCCGCGGCCGGGCGGCCCTGGTGGCCGCCGGTGTCGTGGTGGTCGAGCAGGACCGGCGCGGCCCCGGTGCCGGCCCGTCCGAGCGCCGCGCAGAGCTTCCAGGCGTGCCAGGGCGGCACCCGCGCGTCGTTCGCCCCGGTGGCGAACAGCACCGCCGGGTACGCCGTCCCGGGCACCACCCGGTGGTACGGGGAGTAGTCGAGCAGCGCCCGCAGCGCCTGCGGGTCGGCCGGATCGCCGTACTCCTCCGCCCAGAGCCGGCCGAGGCCGCCGACCTGGTAGCGGGCCAGGTCGGTGAGCGGGGCCGCGCACACCGCGGCGGACAGCAGACCGGGCTCCCGGGTGAGCGCGGCGGCGACCACCAGGGCCCCGTTGCTGGCGGCCAGCGCGCCCAGCCCGCCGGCCGGGGCCTCGCCGCGTTCGACCAGCATCGCGGCGGCGGCCCGGAAGTCGTCCACGGTGGCGCTCTTGCCGGCGCCCCGGCCGGCGGCCGCCCAGGCGGGGCCGAGTTCGCCGCCGCCGCGCGCGTGCACCCAGGCGATCCGGCCGCCGGCCCGCAGCCAGGCCTCCAGGGCCGGATCCCAGGCGGGTTCCAGGGGGAGGCCGAAGCCCCCGTAGACGGTGAGCAGGGTGGGTGCGGGGCGGCCGCTGTCCTGCGGACCGGGGTCGCAGACCGTCACCGGGACGGGCGCGCCGTCCCGGCCGGCGGCGGTGAGTGTGCGCAGCGCGGCGCGGCGCTCGGGGGGTTCGACCGGGCCCGAGCCGTCCAGACTCCTGGTCCAGGTGCCGTACCGGGGGTCGTCGGCGAGCAGCCAGACCGACCCGCCGACCCGCCCGTGCCGGTCGTACGGGGTGGCGCCGAGGCGCAGCCGGGCGGGCCAGTGCAGTGCGGTGACACCGCCACCCGGCGCCCCGCCCGCCGTCCCGTCCGCTGCCTCTCCCGGTGCCCCGCCCGCCGCCCCGCCCGGCCGGTGCACGTCGAGCCGGTGGGTGGTCCCCAGCCGGCGGAGCAGCGCCAGGCCGGGCCTCCGGCCCGGGCCGAGCACCCGCAGGGCGGTGACCGGGCCCGCGGGCGCTTCGCCGACGACGGGCGATTCGCCGGCAGCGGGCGGCCCGCCGCCGGCGAGCGGCGCGGGCCGGCCGGTGGCGCCCCGGGCCGGCTCGTCCAGGTCCAGCGCAAGCAGCTCGTCGCCGGCGAGGAAGCAGACGGTCTCGTTCAGGTCCAGGGCGGTGACCCGCCGGCCGTCGAGGTCGAGCGGCTGCCAGTCGGGCATCGCCCGGCCGGTCCACCGGGTGGCCCACCAGCGCACCGGGCCGGACGGCTGCGGGCGGGTGCGCAGCAGCAGGTTCCCGCCTGGTCCGCCGTGGAGGGTGAGCCGGACCGGCCCGGGCACCGGCAGGGCGAGCCGACGGGCGGGGCCGTCGGCCGGGTGGCGGGCCACCAGGGTGTGCTCGGTGCGGGTGCCGGCGGTGTACACCAGCGCCTCGCCGGTGAAGGCGAGGGTCGCGTACGGGGCCGCGTCGGGCAGGTGGCGGGGCCGGTCGCCCGGGTGGGTGGGGAGCAGGTGCAGGCCGCCGGTCTCCGTTCCGTCCCGGTGCAGCTGGACGGCGATGAACCGGCCGTGCGGCTCGGGCTGCCAGCCGGCGATCCGGTCGCCGGGGCCGATGACGCCCTCGGTCGGTGTCCGGCGGGTGCCGTCGGGGTGCCGGACGGTCAGGACGTCGCCGTCCGGGCCGCGTTCGTGGCGGAAGAGCAGGCCGCCGGCCTCGGCGGGCGGGGTGGGCGTCCGGTCGGGCGCCTCCCGTTCCACCCGGTCGAGCAGGGCGGCCCAGGCGGGCTCGTCGGAGCGCTGCGGGCGGGCGGCCAGCAGGCGCCGCTGATCGGCGAGCCAGGCCCGGGTGCGCGGGGTGTCCGCGTCCTCCAGCCAGCGGTACGGGTCCGCCGGCGCGGGGTGCGCCGCCCGGTGGTCGAGGTCAGCCATGGACGGCCTCTGCGGGGTTGTCGCTCCGTCGTTCCGGGTCGTCTCCCGGCCCGGCCGGTCCGGGGGGCCGGTAGCCGGACCGGCCCGCCGTGGCGGCCGTCCCGACCACGGCGAGGAGCACCACGATCACGGCCGCGCCGGCCACCGTGCCGGTCAGTCCGAACGCGTGGGCGCACAGGCCCGCGAGGGTCGGTCCGGCGGGCGCGACCAGCTGGGCGAGGAAGCCGATGCCGCTGTGCACCCGGCCCTGCAGACCCGGTGGGGTCACCTCCATCTGGGTGACCGCGATCAGCAGGGTGACCACCGGCCCGGCGGCCGCGGCGACGGCCAGCGGCAGGACCGCCGCCCAGTGCCCCTGGGCCAGGGTGAAACCGGGCAGGGCGAGCGCGACCACGGCGGTGCCGAGGGCGATGCCCCGGGCGGGCGGCAGCCGCCGGGCCAGGGCCGGCGCGAGCAGCGATCCGGCCAGCCCGCCGGTGCCCAGGGCCGCGGTCAGCACCCCGATGTGCAGGGCGCCCCCGCCCGAGGCGACCACCACGATCAGCAGCCCGTTGAACACCAGGTTGAGCACGGCCGCGTTGACCACCGCGTAGCGCAGGAAGGGCACCCGCCAGATGAACCGGACGCCTTCGGCCAGCGCGGCCCGGACTCCGGGCGCGGCGGGCTCGTCCTCGGGGGGCTCCCGCCGTCCCCCGGGCAGCAGGGCCACGCAGCAGACGGCCGCCAGGTAGCTGCCGGCGTCGACGGCGAACACCCAGGACGGGTGGACGGCCAGCAGCGCGCCGCCGGCCAGCGGGCCGGCGGTCGTCGCGACGGCCGCCCTGCTCTGCAGCAGGCCGACCGCGCGGGGGAGGTGCTCGGGCCGCACGAAGCACCGCACCACGACGTTCTCGACGGGCGCCAGGGTGCTGCCCACCGCGCCGAGCAGCAGGGCGGCGACCAGCAGCGCCCACAGCGGTGGCGTGCCGCCGGCGGCCGACAGGGCCAGCACGGCCAGCACGACCGCGCCGGCCGCGTTGCCGAGCAGCAGCACGGTCCGCCGCTCGCAGCGGTCGGCGAGGACGCCGGCCGGCAGCCGGGCCAGCAGCACCCCGACGGAGAGCGCCGTGCCGGCCAGTCCGGCCTGCCGGACGTCGCCGCCGGCCCGCAGCGCGACCACCGGGAGGGCGATCACCGAGGCGGCCGTCCCCAGGGCCGAGGCGGACTCGCCGCCGTAGAGCAGCCAGAACGACCGCCCCAGCCCCCCGACGGCCGCCGCGCTCACGCCGACCCCGTCGCGAACTGGCTCCGGATGCCGCGCAACGGACGGGCCGCCAGCGCCGCCGGGACGGCGGTGGCGGCCAGCACCCCGAGCAGGACGCCGACCGTCCACGGCACGTCCAGGGCGGGCAGCACCCCCTGCCCGACGGCCCCGGCCAGCGGCACCAGGCAGATCCCGGCCGTCGCCACCGCGAGGACCGTCCCGACCAGCGCCGAGGCCAGCACCTCGTACACCACGCAGCGCAGCAGCTGCCCGCGGCCGAGGCCGAGGGCCCGCAGGTGGGCGCGCTGGGAGCGGCGGTCCCGCTGGGCGATGGCGCAGGTGTTGGCGACGGCGAGCAGCGCGTACCCGCCCACCACGGAGACGATCAGCCGGGAGGCCATGTCGTCCTGCACGTTGCGCGGCCGCAGGTGGGCCAGGTAGTCGGCCCGCGCGGCGAGCCGCTGGCCGGGCCGGAGCTCCCAGGCGCTCGGGTCACCGCGGAGCAGCACCCGGTCGGCGTACGGGGCCGGGGTGTGCGCGAGGGCGAGGTCGGGGGGGAGGACGTAGGAGGGGAAGGCCAGATCCCGCTGGTAGACGGCGACGAGCCGCAGCTGCGCCTCCTGCCCGTCGGCGAGCGTGAAGGTGACGGCCTGGCCGAGCTTCCAGTGGTGCGAGGTGGCCTCGGTGCTGCCGGCGGCGAACGTACCGGGCGCCAGCTCGTCCAGTCGGCCCTGCTGTTCACCGAGGTCCAGGACGCTCCGCAGGGCCGCCCCGTCGACGCCCCAGGCGCGGGTGGGCTTGGGCTTGTTGTCGTAGAAGCTGGGCGGCGCGGTCACCCGGGTGGCGATCGGCGCGACGGTGCTCCCGCCGGGCAGGCCGGCGGGCCGGGCGGGCAACTGGTTGCCCGGCTCGGCCGTCACCACCGCGTCGGCCCGCAGCGCCTGCTCGGTCTGCTGCTGCACGGCGGCCCCGATGGTCGCCCCCGAGCCGAGCAGGCAGACCACGGTGCCGACGGCCAGCAGGACGGGCACCGCGATCGCGGTCGTCCGGGCGGGCGCGGCCCGCAGCCCGGCGGCGGCGATCCGGCCGGCCTTCCGGTCCAGCCGCAGCACCGCGCAGCAGGGGCCGACGAGCAGCGGCACGAACCAGGGTGCGAGCACCGCGAGCGTGGGGATGACGACCGTGGCCAGGCCCATCACCATCGCGCCCTGGAGCACCGGCGGCAGGTCCATCACGACCATCAGGGCCACGAGCGGACCACAGAGCAGCAGGACCATGGCGATGCCCGCCACCAGCCGGCCGGCGTTGCGGCGGGGCGGGGCCAGGGCCAGTGACTGGTCCTTGAGAAGGTCGATCGGCTGGACCCGGCCGGCCGCCAGCACGCTGGCCAGCGCGGCCAGCACCGCGACCGCGCAGGTGCCGAGGCAGGCGCCGGCCGCGATCGCCCAGGTCTGCCCGGTGGAGGGCAGGTCGACGGCGGCGGGGAACAGCTCGCGCTCGATAAGCAGGCGCCGGCCGAACCCGGCCGCCGGGACCGTCCCGGCCACCGCGGCGACGGCGGAGGGGGCCAGCGCGACCAGCGCGACGTCCGCGACGACCAGGGCCCGCAGCCGGCCGGCCGTCACCCCGAGGGCGCGCAGCACGGCGAACTGCCCGAGCCGCTGATTGGTCCAGAGCGCGACCGTCGACCCCGTCACCAGCACCGCCGACATCAGCAGCAGCGTCAGCAGCAGGCCCAGCAGGCTCTGCGCGTCCTTGGCCGCCGCTCCGGCCGCCGAACCCTCCGGGTAGGACGGGCCGCTGACCGCCGCGAGCAGCAGCAGGCAGGCGCCCACACCGGTGGCCGTGAGCGCGCAGGCGACCGCGACACCTATGACCCGCCCCGGGTACGCCCGTACCTCGGCGACGCACAGTCGCAGCGCGCCGAACGGTCCGCTCGGTCGGGTAGTCGGTTCCGATGCCACGGCCACGGTTATCTCACCCCAAAACGGTAAATAGGATGCAGAGTTGGGGAAGGCCGCATGTGCCGCGGTCTTCCCCACCTGCCATCCGTTACTGCCGGCCCCCGAGGGTCAGCAGCTGAACAGGCTGTACGAGCTGAACGGGGCGTCGACGACGATCTCCTCGTCGAGCTCCTGAAGCGCCAGGATGTCGGCCATGTCAGTCACCTCCCCTCGCCATCTCGCCGGGACGTGGTACCGGGCTCGGCCGGCTCCGGCGTCCACCCGTGAACGGGGTGGGCGCCGGGGAGCAGGCACTGCCCGGGGCTCTTGGCGGCGGCCAGCGCCAGCAGGGCGCCGGCGGAGCCGGTGGCCAGGTCGGTAGAGAGCCGGATCAGCTGGTCCCCATGCAGGACGCTGCCGTCCTGGTGGGGGGCCAGGTGCAGCTCCACCAGCCGGAGTTGGTCCTCCGCCCCGGCCCGCCAGTGCGGCAGGCGGGCGGCGACCTGGAACAGGGTGTAGGCGAGCCCGGCGCGGCCGTTGAACAGCCCGCCCTGGACAACCACCCGGACCGCGCCGGCCCGGGCCGCGGCCTCCAGCACCCGCTCGGCGCCGAGGGCTTCGGCCTGCGCCTCGGGCAGGGCCAGGACGGCGAGCGCCACTCCGGCCGAGCCCTCCGCCAGGTACGGCAGCAGCCGGCCCGAGCTGTACGTCTGCAGCATGTCGTCGACCAGCCGGCCGTGCCGCAGGTCGCAGCGGACGGCGCGTTCGGCGGCCTCCGCCCAGGCCGTGTCGCCGGTGAGGCGGGCGCAGCGGGCGAACAGCACCGCCGGCCCGGACCAGCCGCGCAGCAGCCCCGGCCGGTCCAGCAGCCCGGCCTCGCCGATCCGCCCGGCGGCCTTGGCGGCCAGGGCGAGCGCCTCGTCCGTCGCGCCGGCCTCCAGCAGCAGCTGGGCGACGCCCGTCAGGCCGCCGTACAGGCCGAGCGAGGAGGGCAACGGGCCGGCCAGCAGCCGGTCCACCACGTTCGGGGCGTCCGGGTGCCCGAGCCGGTGGAACAGCCAGCCGGCTCCGGCCAGCCCGTCGTACAGCCCGGCAGGCGTGTCCGCCGGGGCGCGCCGCACGACGGCGGTGAGCCAGTCCAGTTGCTCCTCGTCCGGTGCGGCCCCGGCCAGGTGCCGGGCGAGCAGCACGCCGGAGGAGCCGTACGCCAGCCCGAGTGCGCCGCCGGGGCGCAGCCCGGCCACGTCGCCGGGATGGAGGCGGTCCTCCCGCCCGGGCGTCGCCGCGCCGTCGATGCCGCGCAGCAGGGCCGCGGCGGTGAGCTCCGCCCGGGGCCCGGCCGCGGGCCGGGCCCCGAGGTGGGGCCGCAGCGCCGGGGAGAGGGCGAGCCGCTCCGTCATCCGTTCGGCGAAGCCGGCGGGCACCGTCGGGAAGGACTCCGCGACGAGGTCCAGCAGCCCGCCGACGACGGCCGGGTTGCGCCGGGTGAGCGCGGTCAGCGAGACGAAGGCGGCGAGCTGGCAGCAGCCGAGCGCGAACAGGTCGGCCTCGCGGGCGTCGGTGATCGCCGGGTCGGTGAAGCCGGGGGCGCCGAGGGTACGCCTGCGCGGGGTGTCGAGCGGCGTCGAGAGTTCGAAGTCGACCAGGGCGACGGTGCCGTCCGGACGGATCATGATGTTGCGGTGGTGGAGGTCCCCGAACGCCACCCCCTCCCGGTGCAGCGCCGCGACGCACTCCTCGACCAGCGCGAGCCGGGTGACCGCGAGCCCCGCGAAGTCGGCCAGCGTCCGGGCGTCCGGGCGGTGCCGGGTGAGCGGGTACTCCCGGCCCAGCCAGGCGCTGAAGGACTCGCCGGGGATGTACTCCATCACCAGGTAGTGGTGCTCCCAGCTGGTGAAGTACTCGTACAGCTCCGGCACGAACGGCAGGTGGCCGATCCGCTCCAGGGCGTCCCGCTCGACCAGCAGCCGGGCCACCGCGTCCGTCTCCGAGGCGTCCAGTCCGGCGTGCGGACGGGCCTCCTTGATGACGACCTGTCGGCCGTCCTCGTCCTCGGCGAGGTAGACCCCGCCGGCGTTGGAGAAGTGCAGCGCCTTGACCACCCGGTAGCGGCCGAGGCCGGCTCCCGCGTCGGCGGCGGCCGCGGCGATCCGCTCGGCCAGGAAGTCCGGGGTGGAGGCCCACTCCGGGACGGTGAAGCGCGGGCGCCGGGCGTCCGGCACCAGCCGGCCGTCCGGGTCCTCCACCGCGGGCACCCTGGTGCCGTCCGGCAGCTCGCACCACATCAGGGCGAAGCCTCCGTAGCGCACCGACACCGGGCCCTGGTTCCACCGCAGGTCGGACAGGACGTACGGACCGGGGCGGCCGCCCAGCGCCTCGTCCAGCTCGGCGAGGACGGTCTCCAGCTCCGCGGCCGTCCGCGGGTAGACGGTGACGACCTTGCCGCTGGCGGACCGGTCGGCGTACTTGGCGTTCGTCACCGCGACCACCAGCCGGCTGCGCAGGTACTTCCAGGGCAGTCCGAGCCGGCGGCAGACCCGCCAGGCCGTCTCGATCGTCTCCTCGGCGGATTCGGGCGTGGCGCTGACGTGGACCTTCCAGCCCTGCTCCGGCAGCCGGGGGCCGCCGGGCGGCGCCAGCACCTCCCACACCCCCTGGGTGCGGCCGCGCCAGCCCTCGGGCAGCAGGCCCCCGCCCGGAGCGAACCGGGAGTCCTGGTCGTCACACCGCTCCAGGGCGTCGTACCACACCGGGTCGGCTATCGCATACGACTCGTATTTCGCGTCCACTTCGCCCTCCGCCCCCTTTCGAATTTCCGCTGAACCGAATTCCGGTTTTCGCCGGAACTTTCAAAGCCTCGGTGCCCCGTTCCGACAGGAACCATCCTTCCCGGACGCCCCGTCACATGACAACAGTGTTAAGCGGGAACTGAATCCGACACATACCAGGCGGAATCCCGGCCTTCACTTCGGAAGCGCCGAAAACCCGTGCGATCATGACGCCATGAAGACGCGTGTCGTGATCGCCGACGACCAGGCGAGCGTCCGCCAGGGGTTCCGGCACATCCTGGCGGCCCAGCCCGACATGGAGGTCGTGGCCGAGGCCGCGGACGGCCTGGAGGCCCTGGAGGCCGTCCGCGCCCTGCGGCCGGACGTCCTGCTGGTCGACATCCGGATGCCGGAGCTGGACGGGCTGGAGGTCACCCGCCGGCTGACCGGCATCACCCCGGAGGTGAAGGTCGTGGTGGTGACCACCTTCGACCTCGACGAGTACGTGCACACCGCGCTGCGCAACGGCGCCTGCGGGTTCCTGCTCAAGCACTCGGGGCCCGCACTGCTCGCCGAGGCGATCCGCTCGGCGGTGGTCGGCGACTCGCTGATCAGCCCGCAGATCACCACCCGCCTGCTGCACCACTTCACCGGCCCGCGCCGGGTCGACCGCTCCCCCGTCGAGCCGCTGACCGGCCGCGAGGAGGAGATCGCCGTCCTGGTCGCCGAGGGGCTGACCAACTCCGACATCGGCGCCGAGCTGTTCATCTCGCTGAGCACCGTCAAGACCCACCTGGCCAACCTCCAGCGCAAGTTGAAGGCCCGCAACCGGGTGGGCATCGCCACCTGGGCCTGGGAGTCGGGCCTGACCGAGCGCGGCTGAGCCGGCCCGCCCGCGACCGGCCGCACGACCCGGGCCCCTCATCGCAGCGCCCGCCGACGGCCCTCGACCCGCCGCGGGGCCGCGCCGCCGAGGGGCCGACCCTCCCTGCCCGACGGGGCCTCACCGCGCAGCAGCGCCCGCCCCAGCGGGGTGACGGTGTGCAGCACGCCGTTGCCGCAGCGCCGGGTGTCGATCAGCCCGGCCGCCCTCAGTACGGAGGTGTGCTGGCTGACCGCCGAGGCGGTCACGCCCAGCCGCCCCGCCAGCTCGCCGGTGGTACAGCCGTCCAGCACGGCGTGGAGGGCCGCGGCCCTGGTCCGGCCGACCAGGGCGGCCAGCGGCTCGCCCCCGCCCCGGCGCGCGCACCGCGCCGCGTCCGGCGCACCCGCGGGCACGGGAAGGCCGATCCGGTCGGGACGCATCGCGAAGAGCAGCGTCGGGGCCTCCTCGGGCTCCCCGCGCCGGGGCCGGAGCACCACTGCGGCGCCCTGCAGGAAGAGCGAGGGCACCAGCCGCAGCCCCCGCCCGTCGAGGGCGAGCTCGACGTCCCGCTCGGCGGGGATCTCCAGCACCGGGGCGGCCCAGCGGATCTGCGGGTGCAGCGTGCCGAGCAGCGCGTCCACCCCGCCGCGGCCGGCGATCTGGCGGCGGACGTCCCGCTCCGCCTCCAGCCGGGACCGGACGTCCGCCCAGCAGGGCTGCAGCGCCACCCGGTGGAACTCGCGGACCGCCGCGGCGACATCGGCCCGCTGGACCACCGGCTCGGCGCCGCGGCCGGACGACACGATCCGGCCATTCGCCCACACCCGCAGTACGTCCCGGAAACCACCGTTGGCTCCCGAAAGGCGCCGCAGCCGCTCGGCCAGCACCGGCTGTCGCGCCAACTGCCCGCGAACGGCCCGCTGCCAGGGGCGGAAGAATTCCCCGCCGCTCCGCCACGCCTCCAGTGCCAGCACCGCCTCCATCTCCTGGTTGACATTTCCAGCAATTCGTACACGAGCCAGATCCTCGGCAGACATCGCAATGCGAATCACAGGCTGTTCCCCCGCTCGGGATTCTTGCGTCGGGACGGCCCAGGGGAACCCCGCGCCCTGATCGCCGCACCGACATCCTTGCCCGCCCGCGAGGCGCGTCGCCATCGGCCGATCGGCCCATTTGATCGTCCGGAACACCGAATCGGCCGCCGCCGGATGTGCCGAATGGCCTGGATGGACCGGTCGGCAGGCTCGAATCAGCCGTCCGGCCGGGGCCGACGGAACCACCCCGCCCGGTCAGCCCCCGAGGCCCGCCACACCCTCCGTCGGCAGCACCGCGCCGACCCGCCAGCCGCCCTCCGGCCCCGGTCCGGCCGTCAGCTCACCGCCGGCCGCCTCCACCCGTTCCCGCAGGCCCGCGAGGCCGAAGCCGCCGCCCTCCCGCTCCGCCCCGCCCAGCGCGCCGCCGGCACCGCCGCCACCGTCCGCACCCCCGGCACCACCCGCACCACCACTACCGCCCGCCCCGCCGGAGTCCCCCGCCCCGCCCGGCACCCCGTCGTCGGTGACCGTGACGCGCAACGCCGGCCGCTCGCCGCACCGGTCCGGACCGACCTCGATCGCCACCTCCCGGGCCTCGGGCGCGTGCCGGCGGACATTGGTCAGCGCCTCCACCACCAGCCGGTAGCCGAGCCCGCTGATCGCCGCCGGCACCGCCGCCAGTTCGGCCTCCGTGGGGGCCTCCAGCCGCACCCGCGCGGAACCGCTGCGGGTGAACCGCTCGGCCAGCGCGGGCAGTTCGCTCAGGTCGCGGCGCAGAGTGCGCGCACCGGGCCCACCCGCCGCCGCCCGCCCCGCGCCCCGTCCGGCTCCCGCCGCCGCCCCCCGGTCCGCCGTCGTCTCCGTCCCGGACCGCCCGCGCGGCTCCGGATCGGCATCGTCCGCCGCGAAGACCTGCACGGTCCGGTCCATGGTGACCAGCGCCTGCCGGCCGGCCGCCTCGATCCCGGCCAGCAGCTCGACCACCCGCTGGGGGTCCTGCTGGGCCAGCACCTGCGCGGCCTGGGCCAGCACCACCACCCCGGTGACGTCGTGCGCGGCGAAGTCGTGCAGGTCGCGGGCCAGGTCCAGGCGCTGTGCCCGCCGCTCGGCCACCACCGCCGCCCGGGCACGGGTATCCATCGAGCGCAGGTAGCAGCCGACCCCGACCACCGCGCAGGCCAGCAGCGCCGAGATCAGGCAGAGCTTGGTGGTCACCGCGGGCGGGGCCGGCGGTTCGGCCCAGACCCCGATCCGCAGCGGTATCAGCGCCACCGCCGCGACCAGCAGCGCGCCGTAGCCGAAGGCGGCCGCCGCCGGGGGCCTGCGCACCGCGGGGACGACCGGCGCGAGCAGCGCGACGGTCTCCAGCAGCCACCAGGACTCGATGCTGCCGAACACCGGTCCGCGGTAGCCGGCCGTCACCAGCAGCGACACCGCGCAGGCGGCCAGCACCGAAGGGCCCACCGCGCCGACCCGTCCCGGGGCCCAGAGCACCGGGAACAGCCCGGCCACCACCGCCACCGCGCCGGAGAGGACGATCAGCGGCCCCGGGTTCCCCAACCCCGCCGCCGCGGCCGCCAGCACCCCCGCCGCCGCCGCTCCGTACCCCGCCCTGCGCACCACGGTGTGCCACGACCACGTCATGGTTCGGGATCCTACGAAGCCTGACGGCCCGCCAGGGCTGCTTCACCGAAGGCCGGTCCCGCGGGACCGGCCGACGGCTCACTCCTTCGGCGCCTCCGGCTGCTCGACGAAGTCGACCTTCTTGAACTGCCGGTTCATCGACTTGGCCAGGAACCAGGTCGCGACGCCGAGGGCCGCGAAGACGAGGAAGCCGAGCAGGCCGGGAGTGACCTTGGCGTCGTCGACGGCGAGGTCAGCGGCGATGTTGATGAGGTTCACGGAGGCGCTCATATCTCTATGGTGGCCCGGCTCACGCGGAGCCGGGCCGTCGGGGGGTGGTTCAGTCGCGCGTGTCGGCGGCCTCGGCCGCCAGGGTGGGGGTGCGCAGGCCGGCGAACAGGTCGTCCTCCGGCAGGTCCACGTCGACCAGGGTACGGGCGAGCTCGTAGTCCTCGGTGGGCCAGACCTCGCGCTGTACCTCCAGCGGGACGCGGAACCACGGGCCGTCCGGGTCGATCTGGGTCGCGTGGGCGATCAGCGCGCGGTCGCGGGTCTCGAACCAGTCGTCGCAGCGGACCCGGGTGGTGATCTCGCGCTCCTTGCGGCCGCTCTTCTCCCAGCCCTCGATCCACTCGCCGTACGGCGACTCGTGGCCGTGCTCGGTGAGGTACTCGTGCAGGGCCCGGATGCGGCCCATCGGAAAGCCGTGGTTGTAGTACAGCTTGAGCGGCTGCCAGGGCTCGCCGGCCTCCGGGTAGGCGTCCGGGTCGCCCGCGGCGTCGAACGCCAGCATGGTGATCTTGTGGGTCATGATGTGGTCCGGGTGCGGGTAGCCGCCGTTCTCGTCGTAGGTCGTGATGACCTGCGGCTTGAACTCGCGGATCAGCCGGACCAGCGGCTCCGCCGCCTCCTTGACGTCCTGGAGGGCGAAGCAGCCCTCGGGCAGCGGGGGCAGCGGGTCCCCCTCGGGCAGGCCGGAGTCCACGAAGCCCAGCCAGGCCTGCCCGACGCCGAGGATCGCCCGCGCCTCGTCCATCTCCTTGCGGCGCACCTCGTGGATGTTCTCCTCGATGTACGGGTCCCCCTGGAGCTTGGGGTTGAGGACCGACCCGCGCTCGCCCCCCGTGCAGGTGGCCACCAGCACGTCCACGCCCTGCTCGACGTACATGGCCATGGTGGCCGCGCCCTTGCTGGACTCGTCGTCCGGGTGGGCGTGCACCGCCATCAGTCGCAACTGCTCAGTCAACGCCTTGCGTTCCTTCCACACTCGTCGGGCGTTCCGCGAAGTCCGGGTCTGCCCACCGTTCGAACCGCTCACTCCGGGACCGCGTCGCCGCGGGGCCGGGCCGCGGAACGTCACCGGCGCGGCCGAGCCCTGCCCCCGCCGGACCGGCCGCGGGCGTGCCCCTCCTATAGTGACGGACTGGAGGAGCGTCGCATTCCCCCGCACCACCCCGCGCCCCCAGGAGAGGACGGAGTCCGATGAGTGCAGACACCACCGCCACCGGTCTGCCCGAGGGGCGCTACGGCCGCGGCGGCGACCGCGACTCGGACCGCCGCCTCAAGGTGATCGGCGCGGTCTGCGGCGTGCTCGGCCTGGGCCTGATCGCCTGGCTGGGCGGCTCCTACCTGCTGCGCGAGTCGAAGATCAACGGCTCGGTGCCGACCTTCCAGGTGCTCTCCGACTCCGAGGTCCAGCTGCACCTCACCGTGCGCAAGGGCGACGGGCAGGCCGGCACCTGCACGGTCCGCTCGCAGTCCGACGACCACGCGGTGGTCGGGGTCGCCGACTTCCCGGTCCCGGCGGCCGGATCCAGCTACGACGCGGTGGTCACCCTGCGCACCACCGCGCGCGGCACCACCGCGGAGCTGCTGGGCTGCACCCCGGCCAAGTAGCGCGCCCGGGCAACGCGCGCCCCGAGCGGCGCACCCACCCCCGGTAGCGCGCATATTCGATCCGGGGAGCGGGCATCCGTAGAGGGTCCCGCACACCACTGCCGTACACCAGGGCGTAACGCCGCCGTCAATGGCGCGCAAACGCCCCTCCCGCTTGTCAGCAGGACTTGTTAGTCTCGTGGTTTCGCCCCTTCCGCACCGGATGGTACGGGAGCGGGCGTTGCTTTGTAGTTGAGACCGATATCACCACCGACCCCTGCTGACGACTCACACCCTCAGCACAGCCCCCAGCACCTACGAGGAGCACCCGTGACCCAGACCAGCGAGAACGTGACCTGGCTCACTCAGGCCGGCTACGACCAGCTCAAGGCCGAGCTGGAACACCTGACCGGGCCCTGGCGCATCGAGATCGCCCAGAAGATCGAGGCGGCGCGCGAGGAGGGCGACCTCAAGGAGAACGCCGGCTACCACGCGGCGAAGGAGGAGCAGGGGAAGTACGAGCTGCGCATCCGTCAGCTGACCCAGCTGCTGGAGCGGGCCAAGGTCGGCGAGGCGCCGGCCGACTCGGGCGTGGTGGCCCCGGGCATGGTCGTCACGGTCGCCTTCGACGGCGACGCGGACGACCTCATGGAGTTCCTGCTGGCCTCCCGCGAGGTCGCGGGCGCCGACGACCTGGACGTCTACTCCCCGCAGTCCCCGCTGGGCCGCGCCATCGACGGCAAGCGGATCGGCGACGAGGCCACCTACGAGCTGCCGAACGGCAAGCCGGCCATGGTGAAGATCGTCAAGGTCGTGCCGCACGCCGGCTGATCCGGCCGCCCTGCGGCGTTCCGGACGGCGCCCGGTCAGACGGTCGAGGAGCGGTACTTGCGCACCGACAGCCAGGAGAACACCGCGGTGATCACGATCGACCACAGCACCGACACCAGCGCCGCGTGCTGCATCGGCCAGGCGCTGTCCACCGGCCCGACCTGGTTGCCGAACAGCACCCGGCAGGCCTGCACGGTGGCGCTGAACGGGTTCCAGTACGCGACCGGCTGGAGCCACTCCGGCATCGAGGTGACCGGCACGAAGGCGTTGGACACGAAGGTCAGCGGGAACAGCCAGATCAGCCCGGCCGAGGTGGCCGCCTCGGGGCTGCGCACCGACAGGCCGATCAGCGCGCCGATCCAGGAGAAGGCGTAGCCGAGCAGGAGCAGCAGGCCGAAGGCGGCGAGCGCGTTGAGCAGGCCGTCGTGGATCCGCCAGCCGACCAGCAACGCGACCATCGCCAGCACGACCAGGATGAACGCGGTCTGGCACAGGTCCGCGAGGGTGCGGCCGACCAGCACCGCCGAACGGGCCATCGGCAGCGAGCGGAACCGGTCCACCAGCCCCTTGCTCATGTCCTCCGCGATGCCCGCCGAGGCTCCGGCGACGGCGAAGGTGACGGTCTGGGCGAAGATGCCGGCCATCAGGAACTGGATGTACGTGTCCGAGCCGGAGCTCGTGCCGGGGATCTTGATCGCCCCGCCCATCACGTACGAGAACAGCAGCACGAACATGACCGGCTGCATCAGCCCGAAGACCACGATCTCCGGGATGCGGGTCATCCGGCGCAGGTTGCGCTTGGCGACCACCCAGGAGTCGTGCAGGGCGGCGGCGACCCCCCGGCGCTGCCTGGGTATCGCCGGGCCGATGGCATGCTCGGTGGCGGTGCTCATCTCAGCTCTCCTTCCCGGCCGCGACGGCCTGCTTGTCCGGCCCCGGGCCGCTCCCGCCCCGGCCGCGCGCCTTGCGGCCGGCACCGTTCTCCTCCTCGGGGCGCTCCTCGGCGACGTGGCCGGTGAGGGTGAGGAAGACGTCGTCCAGGGTCGGGCGGCGCAGGCCGATGTCGTCCATCTCGATCCCGCGGGAGTCCAGCTCGCGGATCACGTCGGCGAGCACCCGGGCGCCGCCGGTGACCGGCGCGGTGATCCGGCGGGTGTTCCGCTCCACCGTCGGTTCGTTCAGCGCGTAGCCGGACAGCGCGGCGACCGCGTCGGCGACCAGGCCGGGCTCGTGCACCACGACCTCGATCCGCTCGCCGCCGATCTGCGCCTTGAGCTGGTCGGCGGTGCCGCGGGCGATCACCCGGCCCTGGTCGACGACCGCGATGTCGTGGGCGAGCCGGTCGGCCTCCTCCAGGTACTGGGTGGTGAGCAGCAGCGTGGTGCCCTGCTCGACCAGCGTCTCGATGACCTCCCAGAGCGCGAGCCGGTTGCGCGGGTCGAGGCCGGTGGTCGGCTCGTCCAGGAACATCACCGGCGGCCGGACGACCAGCGCGGCGGCGAGGTCCAGGCGCCGGCGCATGCCGCCGGAGTAGGTCTTGGCGGTGCGGTCCTTGGCCGCGGTGAGGTTGAACCACTCCAGCAGCTCCAGCGCCCGGGCCTTCGCGGCACGGTTGCTCATCTGGTAGAGCTCACCGACCATGGTGAGGTTCTCGAAGCCGGTCAGGTACTCGTCGACCGCCGCGTACTGGCCGGACAGGCCGATCAGGCTGCGGACCCGGTTGGGGTGCTTGAGCACGTCGACCCCGGCGACCACCGCGCGGCCGGAGTCGGGGCGGAGCAGGGTGGTGAGGACCCGCACGGTGGTGGTCTTCCCGGCGCCGTTCGGGCCGAGCAGCCCGAGCACCGTGCCCTCGGGGACGTCGAGGCTGACGCCGTCCAGGGCTCGTACGTCGCCGAAGGTCTTCACCAGGTTCTCGGCTTGGATGGCTGGCGCCATGGCCTTGCCTCATCTCCTCGAACATATGGGGCGATCTGTCCCACTTTGCCCTGATATTGGGCGCACGGGCGACCCGATTCTCGGCCCGCGGGGCCAGAACGCGATGTATCGCGAGTCTCCCAGTACGCGATATATCGCGTCAAGGGAGGGGGCTCAGCGGGAGACCACGTACCCCGCGTCCCGCAACTCCCCGACCACCAGCGCGCAGTGCTCCGGTCCCTTGGTCTCCAGGTGCAGGTCCACCTCGACCTCGGTCAGCCCCAGCCGCGGGTCGATCCGCACGTGCGCCACGTCCAGCACGTTGGCGTCCACCCTGGTCAGCACCGACAGCAGGTCCGCCAGCGCGCCCGGCCGGTCCGCCAGCCGCACCCGCAGCGACAGGTAGCGCCCGGCCGCCGCCAGCCCGTGCCGCAGCACCCGCTGCATCAGCTGGGGGTCGATGTTGCCACCGGACAGCACCGCCACCACCGGGCCCTCGAAGGAGTCCGGCTGCTCCAGCAGCGCCGCGATCGGCGCCGCCCCGGCCGGCTCCACCACCAGCTTCAGCCGCTCCAGCCCGAGCAGCAGCGCCCGCGACAGCGCGTCCTCGGAGACCGTACGGATGCCGTCCGCCAGCGTGTTGACCACCTCGAACGGGATGTCGCCGGGGCGCCCGACCATGATCCCGTCCGCCATGGTGGCGAAGTGCTCCAGCGACACCGGCCGCCCGGCCGCCAGCGAGGGCGGGTACGCGGCCGCACCGGCCGCCTGCACCCCGACCACCCGCACGTCCGGCCGCAGCGGCTTGACCGCCGCCGCGATCCCGGCCAGCAGTCCGCCCCCGCCCACCCCGACCAGGACGGTCCGCACCTCCGGGCACTGCTCCAGGATCTCCAGGCCGACGGTCGCCTGCCCGGTGACCACGTCCCAGTGGTCGAAGGGGTGGATGAACACCGCGCCGGTCGCCTCCGCGTACCGCTGCGCGGCCTGCAGGGCCTCGTCCACGGTGGCACCGTGCAACCGCACCTCGGCGCCGTACTCGCGGGTCGCCGCGACCTTCGGCAGCGGCGCGGCCACCGGCATGAACACCGTGGAGCGCACGCCCAGCAGCGCGGCCGCCAGCGCCACTCCCTGGGCGTGGTTGCCGGCGCTCGCCGCCACCACCCCGCCGGCCCGCTGCACCGGCGAGAGTCCCGCGATCCGCACGTACGCCCCGCGCAGTTTGAAGGACCCGGTGCGCTGGAGGTTCTCGCACTTCAGGTGGACCGGCGTACCGATCAGCCCGGAGAGGTACCGGCTGCCCTCCATCGGGGTCACCCGCGCGACCCCGGCGAGCATCTTCTGGGCACCGCGGACGTCGTCGAGGGTGATCGGCCAGGTGTGCATGGCGCCAGACTACGGGTGGGGGCGGCGGCAATCCGGGATGTCGGGCCTGTTCCCGGGCCCGCCCGGCCCGCGTACTCTGCTGCTTCTGAGCCTCCCTCACCGCACGACGATCGTGAGCCGCGATGACGACGACCTCGCCCCAGGCCACCGACCGCATCGACCCCGTGCACGCCCGACTCCAGTACCAGCTCGCGGTGTTCGCGCGCCGGATGGAGCAGGTCCGGACCTCCGGCGGCGGGGTCGGGGCGCTGGACCGGGCCGCCTATCTGCTGCTCGACCGGCTGGAGCGGCACGGGCCGGCCAACGTCAAGGCCCTGGCCGAGGCCCTGGGCGTGGACTCCTCCACGGTGACCCGCCAGGTCGCCCCGCTGGTCGCGGCCGGGCTGGTCGGCCGGGTGCAGGACCCGGCCGACCGCCGTGCCGTACGGCTCGCGCTGACCTCGCACGGCGTCGGCCGGCTCACCGAAGTCCGGGACGGCCGGGCCGAGTTGACCCGCCGCCTGGTGGCCGACTGGCCACCGGAGGAGCAGCACGCGTTCTGCGCCCTGCTGGCCCGCTTCAACCTCGCGATGGAGACGTACACGGCGGACCAGCAGGGGCAGTGAGCGGCGACGAGGGGCCGCGGGGCCCCTATCGCCTCAGCCCAGCGCCTGCTTGAGGTCGGCCAGCAGGTCGTCGATCGACTCGATGCCGACCGAGACGCGCACCAGGTCGGACGGCACCTCCAGCGCCGAGCCCGCCACCGAGGCGTGGGTCATCCGGCCCGGGTGCTCGATCAGCGACTCGACGCCGCCGAGCGACTCGCCGAGGGTGAACAGCTGCGCGCGGTTGCAGACCTCGACGGCCGCCTCCTCGCCGCCGGCGACCCGGAACGAGACCATGCCGCCGAAGGCCTTCATCTGCTTGGCCGCGATGTCGTGGCCGGGGTGCTCGGGCAGGCCCGGGTAGAGCACCTGGCTGACCTTCGGGTGGCTCGCCAGCAGCTCGGCGACCTTCTCCGCGTTGGCGCTGTGCCGGTCCATCCGGACGCCCAGCGTCTTGATGCCGCGCAGCACCAGCCAGGCGTCGAACGGGCCGGAGACGGCGCCCATCGCGTTCTGGTGGTACGCCACCTCCTCGCCGAGGCCCGCGTCGGCCAGCACCAGCGCACCGCCGACCACGTCCGAGTGGCCGCCCATGTACTTGGTGGTGGAGTGCACCACGGCGTCCGCGCCGAGCGCGATCGGCTGCTGGAGGTACGGGCTGGCGAAGGTGTTGTCGACCACCAGCAGCGCACCGGCGCCGTGGGCGACCTCGGCGAGCGCGGCCAGGTCGGTGATGCCCAGCAGCGGGTTGGACGGGGTCTCCACCCACACCGCGCGGGTGTTGGGGCGGATCGCGTCGCGGACGGTGGCCAGGTCCTGGGTGTTGGCCACGGAGAACTCGACGCCCCAGCGGGTCAGCACCTTGGCGAACAGCCGGAAGGTGCCGCCGTAGGCGTCGTTGGGGATCACGATGTGGTCGCCCGGCTTGAGGATGCTGCGCAGCAGGGTGTCCTCGGCGGCCAGGCCGGAGGCGAAGGCGAGGCCGCGGGCGCCGCCCTCCAGCGCCGCGAGGCACTCCTCCAGCGCGGTACGGGTCGGGTTGGCGCTGCGGCTGTACTCGTAGCCGCCCCGCAGGCCGCCCACCCCGTCCTGCTTGTAGGTGGACACCTGGTAGATCGGCGTGACGACGGCCCCGGTCTGGGGGTCTGCCTCCTGACCCGCGTGGATGGCGAGGGTCTCGAAGCCCTGAGGAAGCTGGTGCTCGGTCATGGGTCCGAGCCTAGTGTGCGAATGCCGTCGAGCCCGCACGAACCGACGATCGGGACGAACCCGCAGGTGGGAGCGGTGGTACGGCGGGCCGCAGGCGCGGCGCGCGGGCCCCTCCGACCGCCGCGACCCCATCGGTCGAACACGCGTTCAGCGCCGGGCCCGACCGGCCGCCGCCGACGGCCGCGACGGCCGCTCCCGGAATCCGGGGGCGGCCGTTCGCGTTGCACACCGTGCCAGGATCCCCGACCCGCTGGAGCAGGCCGTGCTGTTCAACCGCCACAAGACCTCGCTCGTCCCCGCCGACCAGGCGCTGCCCGGCCGGCCGACCCCGGCCTTCACCCTGACCGAGCCGCACACCGTGCTCGGCCACCCGCTGACCGGCCCGTACCCGGACGGCCTGGAGGTGGCCGACTTCGGGCTCGGCTGCTTCTGGGGCGCCGAACGCGTCTTCTGGCAGCTCCCCGGCGTCTGGACGACGCTGGTCGGCTACCAGGGCGGCCACACCCCCAACCCGACGTACGAGGAGGTGTGCAGCGGGCTTACCGGGCACACCGAGGCGGTCCGGGTGGTGTACGACCCTGCGGTGATCCCCTACGAGCGCCTGCTGAAGACCTTCTGGGAGGCGCACGACCCGACCCAGGGCAACCGTCAGGGCAACGACGTGGGCACCCAGTACCGCTCCGCCGTCTACACCCACTCCCCGGCCCAGGCCGAGGCCGCGGCGGCCACCCGGGACGCGTTCCAGCCCTCGCTGACCGCGCTCGGTTACGGCCCGATCACCACCGAGATCGCCCCGGCGGGCCCGTTCCACCCCGCCGAGCCGTACCACCAGCAGTACCTGTCGGAGGCCAAGAACCCCAGCGGTTACTGCGGTCTCGGCGGCACCGGGGCCTCCTGCCCGATCGGCGTGGCCCGCACCCGGGGCTGACCTCCCGGGCGCCGGGAAGGCCCGGGAGCGGCACGGGCCGGGCCCGGGAGCGGCCACTCAACGTGACCGATCCCCGATCGGGGCGCAGACTGGAAGGGCCAGCAGGGCCGGCCCGGCCACCCACGGGTGGCCGGGCCGTCCTCGTGGGAGAGGAGTGCGCCATGTCCGGTCTCTACCAGCGGAACTTCGACGATCCCGAGGAAGTCCGTCCCTTCGAGGAGGGCACGGGGGAGCTGCGACTGGTCAACCTGGACGGCGGCCCGGTGGGCCGGGCCGTGTTCGAACCGGGTTGGCAGTGGTCCAAGCACGTGAAGCCGATCGCCGGGACCGACAGCTGCCAGGCCTCCCACGCCGGGTACGTGGTCTCCGGCCGGATGAAGATCGTCATGGACGACGGCCGGGGATTCGAGGTCGGCCCCGGCGACTTCATGCTCTGTCCGCCCGGGCACGACGCCTGGACGGTGGGCCCGGAGGCCTGTGTGATCATCGACTGGCAGGGCTTCGCGGACTACGCGAAGCGGTGAACGGAACGCCTCAGAGCATGGCGGGCGGCTTCTCCGCGGCCCCGTCCGCCGCCTGGCCGGGGCTTCCCGCCAGGAGCTTCCCGGCGGCGTCGTAGGCCCCGACGGCCGGGACGGCCTGCAACCTCCCCGTCCGGAGGCCGGCCCGCGGCAGGTCGCCGTAGTAGGAGATCCAGCCCTGCATGCCCGGGGTGGTGAGCAGGGTGGCGACGGTGGGCCTGCCGCCCACGAAGAGGACGATCCGGGCCGGGGTCGGCCCCCGGTAGTAGCTGTGCACGACGAGGCGGTCGGCCGTCTCGTTGAAGGCCAGGGTGATGCCGGGCCGGTCGTACGGCATGCCGGGGGCGGAGAGGACGTCGGTGCACGCCGTGCGCCCGTAGGCGCCGGTCGCCGGTTCGACGGTGTCCTGGCAGTCCTGGGTCGGGGTCACCGACAGCCGGATCCCGGGGACTACCTCGACCTTCTCCTTCGCCACGACCCGCTTCACCGGCGACAACGGCAGCCCGATCGGCGACGGCGCGGTGGGCACCGGGACGTCGGGCGCCCCCGCGGCCGTCGCCGCCGAGGGCGTCATCGCCGCCCCGGCCTCGCCCGCGATCCGCCCGGCGTGCCGGGCGTTCCCGGCCGTCACCGCCGTCACCCCGCAGACCACGGCCACCGCGACCACGGCGGCCCCGGTCCCCGCCCTGCGCCTGGCCCGGCGGCGCCGGGCGCCCGCGATGATCACCACCGGGTCCGGCCCGACCGCGTAGGGGTCCTCGTCCTTGAGCAGTTCGCCGATCCGGCGCTCGAAGCTCATACCGTCACCTCGATGTGCGTCGTGGGACCCACCGCCACGCCGGAGCGGTCGGCGAGTTCGGGCAGTGCGCGCAGCTTCGACATCGCCCGGTGCAGCGTGCTCTTCACCGTGCCCGGGGCGATGCCCAGTTCGGCCGCGATGGCGGCCTCGGTGAGGTCTCCGTAGTACCGCAGCACGACGACCGTCCGCTCCCGGCGGGTGAGTGTGCCCAGCGCCTGGTGCAGCACGGCCCGTTCGGCCTGCCGTTCGGCGAGGTCGTCGGCGAGCGGCCGGTCGGGGACGCGTTCGATGGGCAGCTCGTGGTTGCGCAACCGGCGCCACCAGTCGCGGTGCTGGTTCACCACGATCCTGCGGACGTACGCGGTGGGGTCGTCGCCGGTGATCCGGTGCCAGTGCAGGTAGGCGCGTTCCAGCGCCGACTGCACGATGTCCTTGGCCCGGTCCGGGTCTCCGGTCAGCAGCTCGGCCAGCCGCAGCAGTTGGCGGCCGCTCCCGGCGACGAACGCGCTGAACTCGTCGTCCTGCCGCTGCCTCTGCTCGCGTTTCACACCCGTCCTACTCCTCGGGCGGACCGCGAGGTTCGGTCCGCCCGGAAAGTTCTTCCGTCCGGGGTGCGGTGCCGGGTCAGACGGCGCTGCCGGCCTTCCAGGCGGCCCAGCCCATGTTCCAGCCGTTCAGGCCGTTGTCCGGGGCGACCGTCTTGTCGCCGGAGTTCACGACCTCGACCACGTCGCCGACCATCGAGGACTTGTAGAACTTGAAGCCGTCCGTACCGGAGTCCTGGGCGCCCTGGGCGTCCCGCAGGCCGATGCAGCCGTGGCTGGTGTTCTGGCCGCCGAAGATCGACGGCGAGGACCAGTAGTTGCCGTGGATGAAGGTGCCCGAGGTGCTGAGGCGCTGGGCGTGCGGCACGTCCGCGATGTCGTACTCGCTGCCCAGGTTGACCGTCTGGGAGTTCATCCGGGTCTGGGTGTACTGCTCGGAGATCACCATCTTGCCGCCCCAGGTGGTGTGCTCGGGCGAGCCGCCGGAGATCTTGTACACCGCGCTGACCTGGCCGTCGGTGGTGACGGTGAGCTTCTTGGTGGCGAGGTCGGCGACGCTGGTCTGGGCGCGGCCGATGGTGAAGCTCACGTCCTTGGACTGGGTGCCGTAGACGCCCTTGGCGCCCTCGACGTCCTTGAGCCGGAGCTTGAGGGTGACCTTGGTGCCCTTGGCCCAGTACTCCTGCGGCCGGAAGTCGAGTCGGGTGCTGGAGAACCAGTGGCCGACGATCTCGACGCCCGGCTCGGCTATCACCGTGATCGCCTGCTGGACGGCCTTGCGGTCGGTGACCGGCTTGCTGAAGTTGATCGAGACCGGCATGCCGACGCCGACGGTGGAGCCGTCCTCGGGGGTGAAGTAGCCCACGAAGGTGTTGGCCGGGGTCGCCGTGGTGAAGACGGCGTTGGAGTCCGCCTCCAGCTTGTCCTTGTCGAGGGCGGTGGCGGCGACGGTGTACTTGGTGCCGCTGGCGGGGGCGGCGGCCGAGGTCCAGCCGGTGCCGTCGGCGGAGAGCTGGCCGGCCAGCTCCTTGCCGGTGCTGTCGGTGACCTTGACGCTGGTCAGGGTGCCGTTGGCGACGGTGACCTTGACCGGCTCGCTGAAGCTCGCGGAGGCGGCGCCGTCGGCCGGGGCGACGGTGATGACCGCGGCCGAGGTCTTCGGGGCGCTGCTCGCACCGCCACCGGCCGGGGTGCCGCTCGCTCCGCCGGAGCCGCTGCCGCCGCCGTTGCCGTTGCCGCCGGCGCCGTTACCGCTGCCGCCGCCGCTGTTGTCGTTGCAGGCCGCCAGCAGCAGGACGGGCGCGCCGATCAGTCCCGCGAGGACCCCGCGTCGGCTCCAGTTGCTTCCGGCCACCCGCCCCTGACCGTCCCGTGCCGTCACGTCGCGTCTCCCTGCTGATCATCCCGGGCATTACGGATACAGAAACGCAATACGCCCGTTCACGGTTCCACCACCGAAGGGTAAGCGATCGTATGAGATGACCCAACTTCCTGACGAACAGGGACGAAACGCCCGGCCCGCGGAGCGGACCGGGCGTTCACGGGCGGTGACGGCGAGCACCGTCACCCGGCGGTTCCGTCCTACTCGGCGGACCCCTCCACCTGGTACTCGTCCCACTCCTCGTCGTCCGGGTCGAACTCGGTCTGCGCCGACTCCCAGGTCGCCGAGGCGAGCTCCACGCCGGGCACGTCGCCGAGCAGCGCGACGGGGTCGATGAAGTGGGCGAGCGAACCCGACGGGTCCACCTCGATGGCCTCGACGGACTGGGCGCGCTCCTCGTCGTCGAGGTACTCGTCCGCGGTGACCGCCTCCAGGGCGGCGGCCTTCAGCGCGCCCTCGTCGGTGATCTCCGCGATGAGCTCGATCTTCACCCGGACGTAGCGCGGGGCATCCTGGTCGGTCGTTTCAGTGCTGGTCATGCGTGCGAGCGTACGGGACGGCCGCGCCCGGCGCGGAGCACGGGCGGCCGCCCGGAGCACACCCCGCGCGCCCGGCGCGAACAGCGCGAACAGCGCGAACAGCGCGAACAGCGCGAACAGCGCGAACAGCGCGAACGGAAGGGGCCGGCCCCTCGGAGAAGGACCGGCCCCACCGTTGCCCCGCCTGGACTCCCCCACCCGGGAGTCGCGGGGACACGCGCCGTGCGGCGCGGTGCTGCCGCGGGAGCCGCCGCACCCTGTCAGCCGGCCGGGGCCGGGCAGGGGCGGGACGACGGCGCCTCCCACGGCGGAGGACACAGCGGCCGGGTCAGGGCCACCCGATGTGTCCGGAGCCGACCGCGGTCGCCGGGGAGCCGCTCCCGGACGGTTGCCGTCGCCTCACTCGGCGTCCTGCCGTTGACCACCACGATGCCCGAGCCGTGTTAACCACGTGCTGCGGACAGGTGACGCCGGTGTACCACTTCCGCCGTGGACGAATCCTCCGCGCCCGTCCGCGGCAACGGGAGCGTGACGACAGGGCGGTGACGGGGCGCCGGTGACGCCGGGTCAGTGCTGGCTGCGACCGGTCAGGAAGCCCAGCAGGTCCTGGCGGGTGACGATGCCCTGCGGCTTGCCCTCGACCAGCACGACGGCCGCGTCGGCCTTCTCCAGCACGCTCATCAGGTTGGTGACGGTCTCGCCCGAGCCGACCACCGGCAGCGGCTTGGACATCACCTTGTCCAGCGTGTCGGTGAGCTCGATGTCCTTGGCGAAGATGCCCTCCAGCAGCAGCTTCTCCACCACCGAGCCGATCACCTCGCCGGCCATGATGTCCGGGTGGCCGGCCCCCGGGGAGACCACCGGCATCTGCGAGACGCCGTACTCGCGCAGCACCCGGACCGCCTCGGCGACCGTCTCGTTGGGGTGCATGTGGACGAACTGCGGGACGCCGCCCTGCGCGATGGACTCCTTGCGGGCCAGCACCTCGCCGATGTGCGCCTCGTCGGTGGACGAGGGCAGGAAGCCGTAGTCGGCCATCCAGTCGTCGTTGAAGATCTTCGACAGGTAGCCGCGGCCGCCGTCCGGCAGCAGCACCACCACGACGTCGTCCGGCCCGAGCCCGCGGGCCACCTCCAGCGCGGCCACCACGGCCATGCCGCAGGAGCCGCCGACCAGCAGGCCCTCCTCCTTGGCCAGGCGGCGGGTCATCTGGAACGAGTCCTTGTCGGAGACGGCGACGATCCCGTCCGCGACGCCGCGGTCGTAGGCGGTCGGCCAGAAGTCCTCACCGACGCCCTCGACCAGGTACGGCCGGCCGGTGCCGCCCGAGTAGACCGAGCCCTCCGGGTCGGCGCCGATCACCTGGACCTTGCCGCCGGAGACCTCCTTCAGGTAGTTGCCGGTGCCGGAGATGGTGCCGCCGGTGCCGACGCCCGCCACGAAGTGGGTGATCTTCCCCTCGGTCTGCTCCCACAGCTCCGGGCCGGTGGAGTGGTAATGCGAGGCCGGGTTGTCCGGGTTGGAGTACTGGTCCGGCTTCCAGGCGTTCGGGGTCTCCCGGACCAGGCGGTCGGAGACGTTGTAGTACGAGTCCGGGTGCTCCGGAGCGACGGCGGTCGGACAGACGACCACCTCGGCGCCGTACGCGCGCAGGGTGTTGATCTTGTCGGTGGACACCTTGTCCGGACAGACGAAGATGCACTTGTAGCCCTTCTGCTGGGCCACGATCGCCAGGCCGACACCGGTGTTGCCGGAGGTCGGCTCGACGATGGTGCCACCCGGCTTGAGGGCGCCCGAGGCCTCGGCGGCCTCGATCATGCGCATCGCGATGCGGTCCTTGACCGAGCCACCGGGGTTGAAGTACTCGACCTTCGCCAGCACTGTCGCGCTGATGCCCTCGGTGACCTTGTTCAGCTTGACCAGCGGCGTGTTGCCGACCAGATCGATGATCGAGTTGTGGTACCGCACGGGGATCCTCCCGGAGTGTGGGCGTGCGACTGCTTATCGGTACTGCAAAGCGTAGGGCGTGGCACCCGCCCCGCGGTTCCCCTCCATCCCACCGCCCCCAATGGCCCACCCCCGCCGACACCCCCGGTACTCCCGGCCCCCGCGCGGGTAAGAGCGCTGTGCAGGCATTGCCGTGGCCCGGAGGGGCCGGCAGGAGCACGGGAAGGGGGCACCGGGATGCCAGGGGCGCAGCACTCGCGGGCCCGGGTGGCCCGCCGGATCGCCACCGCCGCGGCGTACGGCGGCGGCGGGCTCGGCCTGCTCGGGGTGGGCCTGGTCGGCCTGCTGCTGACCGAGAGCAAACTCGCGATCCAGGCCATCGGCGTCCTGGAGACCCACCCGCCCAGGGCCGACGGCGTCTACGGCGAGGCCTTCGCCGACCACTCCACCGCCCCGCAGGCCCCGCTCGTGCTGGCCGTCCTCGGCGACTCCACCGGCGCCGGTCTCGGCGTGGCCCGCTCCGGCGAGACGCCGGGCGCGCTGCTGGCCGCGGGCCTCGCCTCGGTGGCCGAGCGCCCGGTCCGGCTGGTCAACGTGGCCCGCTCCGGAGGCCGCTCCGCCGACCTCTCCGGCCAGCTGGAGCAGGCGCTGCCGCACCGCCCGGACGTCGCCGTGATCATGATCGGCGCCAACGACGTGACCCGGCACAGCCCGGCCCAACTGGCCGTCCGCCAGCTCGGCGAGGCCGTCGCCGCCCTGCGCGCCAACGGCTGCGAGGTGGTCGTGGGCACCTGCCCGGACCTCGGCACGATCAAGCCGGTGCGGCCGCCGCTGCGCTGGGTGGCCCGCCGGCTGAGCCGGCAGCTGGCCGCCGCGCAGACCATCGCGGTGGTGGAGGCGGGCGGCCGGACGGTCTCGCTGGGCTCACTGCTGGGCCCGGAGTTCGCCGCGCGCCCCGAGATGTTCGCCGCCGACCGCTACCACCCTTCCGCCCAGGGCTACGCGACCGCCGCGATGGCCGTACTGCCCTCGGTCTGCGCCGTGCTGGGGCTCTGGCCCCAGGAGGACCGCCCGGCCACGGCCGTCCGGGGCGCCGCGGTGCTGCCGGTCGCGGTCGCGGCCGCCGCGGCGGCCGGGCGGGAGGGCACCGAGGTGGCGGCCGTGGCGGCGGAGGGCGCGGGCCGCCGCTGGGCCCAGCTGAGGCACCGGCTGCGGATCGGCCCGGGCGGCCCGGAGGGCGGGAAGGAAGCCGGTCCGCGCGCCGGCGAAGCCCCTGGGAATACGTCGGCCAGCTCACACGCTGCTTCGGATGACGACTGACCTACCAGGCGGTAACTTTCCTCCCGGACGTCAGGTCCGCCGTCACTCAGCGAGGAGCCCGCCATGCCCGAAGCCGTCATCGTCAGCGCTGCCCGTTCGCCGATCGGCCGGGCCTTCAAGGGCTCGCTCAAGGACGTCCGCCCGGACGACCTGACCGCCCACATCATCCAGGCCGCTCTGGCCAAGGTGCCCCAGCTCGACCCCCGCCAGATCGACGACCTGATGCTGGGCTGCGGCCTGCCCGGCGGCGAGCAGGGCCACAACCTGGCCCGCATCGTGGCCGTCCAGATGGGCATGGACTACCTGCCCGGCGCGACCATCACCCGCTACTGCTCCTCCTCGCTGCAGACCACGCGGATGGCGCTGCACGCGATCAGGGCGGGCGAGGGCGACGTGTTCGTCTCGGCCGGCGTGGAGACCGTCTCCCGCAGCGTGAACGGCACCTCGGACGGCATGCCGGGCACCATGAACCCGGTCTTCGACGAGGCCCGGGCGCGCACCAAGAAGCGCGCGGAGGAGGGCGGCGGCGCGTGGCACGACCCGCGCGAGGACGGCCTGCTGCCGGACGCCTACATCGCGATGGGCCAGACCGCCGAGAACCTGGCCGCGCTCAAGGGCATCACCCGCGCCGAGCAGGACGAGTTCGGCGTCCGCTCGCAGAACCTCGCCGAGGCCGCCATCGCGTCCGGCTTCTGGGAGCGCGAGATCACCCCGGTGACGCTCCCGGACGGCACCGTGGTCAGCGCGGACGACGGCCCGCGCGCCGGCGTCACCCTGGAGGGCGTGTCCGGCCTGAAGCCGGTGTTCCGCCCGGACGGCACCGTGACGGCCGGTAACTGCTGCCCGCTGAACGACGGCGCGGCCGCGCTGGTCATCATGTCCGACACCAAGGCCCGCGAGCTCGGCATCACCCCGCTCGCCCGGGTGGTCTCCACCGGCGTCAGCGCGCTCTCCCCCGAGATCATGGGCTACGGCCCGGTCGAGGCCTCCCGGCAGGCGCTCAAGCGGGCCGGCCTGACCATCGACGACATCGACCTGGTCGAGATCAACGAGGCCTTCGCGGCCCAGGTGATCCCCTCCTACCGTGACCTCGGCGTCGACCTGGACAAGCTGAACGTCAACGGCGGCGCGATCGCGATCGGCCACCCCTTCGGCATGACCGGTGCCCGGATCACCACCACCCTGATCAACTCCCTGCAGTGGCACGACAAGCAGTTCGGCCTGGAGACCATGTGCGTCGGCGGCGGCCAGGGCATGGCGATGGTCGTCGAGCGCCTGAGCTGACCCTCGGGGCACCCTCCGAAGGGTCTGGACCACTCATTTGGAGTGACGCAGCGTAATTGAGGGCCGAATCACACCGCGAGGTCGATCCGGCCCTCTTTTCGTTCGTTTTCGGCCCGGAAATCGACACTGCGGAGCGGATCAACTCCACTGCGTAGAACGGTGTTACCTAACAATTTGGGGACAAGAGCGAAAGTCCTGGACGAATTGGACATTCGCCACTGCGGTAACAGCCCCGCATGCGGCAGTGTGGACACGTAACCCCGTTCCGCTCCTCGCTAGGAGTACGTTCCGTGAGCGCCGTCTACACCATCCTGCTGCTGATCCTGATCGCCGTGTCGACCGCCGTGCTGCTCCACCTCCGCGGACTCTCCCGCCGACTGGACGCGCAGGCCGCGGCCCCGGCCGCGCCCGCCCCGGTGGACGAGGCCGCGATACGCCGGGCCGTCGCCGAGGCGCTCGCCGCCGACCGCGAGCGGGAGATCACCGAGGCCCGGGCGTTCTGGGCCGAGCAGGAGGCCCGCGCGGCCGAGGACGCCCCGCTGTTCGACTCCCCGTTCTCCGGCGCGTTCTCCGGCACCGACGAGTGGCCGCTGTTCTTCCCCCGCCCCACCGGCCCGCAGGACGCCGTCGACAACGCCGGGACGATGGACCCGGAGTTCGGCGAGGCGCTGCGCTCCGCGCTGGAGGACCTGATCAACGAGGGCGGCACCGCCCCGGCCGAGCCCGGCACCGAGGGCGGCGTCCCGCTGCGCCCCGGCCACCCGGCCGGCGAGACCAAGGACGCCCGGGCCCGCCGCGAGGCCGACCTGCTGGCCACCGGCCTGGAGGCCGGGCTGCTGGACGCCGATCAGGCCGTCGAGGAGGCCCCGGTCGCCGCGCCCGACCCGCGCCGCCACCCCTCGCACCCCGACTTCGTGCCCAGCCAGGCGCCGTCCCGGGAGTGGACCGACACCCGGCTGGCCGCCCTCTCCGAGGAGGCCGTCGCCCTGATCGACGTCCGCCCCGGCCCGCTGGGCACCCTGGACGTGTACGCCTTCGCCGACGGAACCACCCTCTGCGTGGCCCCGGGCGACCGGGAGGCCGCCTACCGGCTGATCGACGCGGTCCGTGCCGGTGAGCACGTCCGACTGCTCGGCGGCTCGCGCTTCTCCGGCTCGTACTCGCTGACCTTCTCCACCGACGAGGAGGCCGTCTACGTGCTCGCCGACCGGGTGGTCGCCAGCATCTGACACCACCTCACCGGACAGCGGGATCACCAGCGCGCGGCGCACCGAAGGCCGGCCGGGTCACGGGGTTACCGACTCGGCCGGCCTTCGGCGTGTGCGCGTCCCGGGGCCTCAGCCGCAGAGCGCCGCCGTCTCCCGCACCGCGGCCACCGCCCGGGCCAGCACCTCGGCCGCCGCCACCGGCCCGTCCTGCAGCGCCACCTCCGCGCCCTCCGGCAGCGCCGCGAGCGCGGCCGCCAGGTCGTGGGCGGCGACGGCCAGCTGGTCCCCCGCCGCGAAGGCCCCGGCGTCCGGGAACTCCCGTCGCGGGCCGCCCTCCACCGCCGCCGTCAGCGCGACCAGCCGCCGGGCCAGCTCCAGCGCGGCCGCCGCCCGCGACCCGTACCCGGGCACGGCGCCCAGCAGCTTGCTCTGCGGCAGCGAGCGGAAACGATCCGCCAGGGATTCGGCGGCTTCGACCAGGGGATCCACGTCCAGGGGCGCTACGTCATGCATGGCAGCGAGCCTAGGCGAAAAGCCGCCGGGCCCCGGAGCGAGTCGCTCCGGGGCCCGGCGGCAGTGGTTCACGAAGGAAGGGACCGTCAGTCGTCGCCGCGCAGGATCGCGATCAGCCGCAGCATCTCCATGTAGATCCAGACCAGCGACAGGGTCAGCCCGAAGGCGGCCCGCCAGGACTCCCGCTGCGGGGCGCCCTGGGCGATGGCCTCCTCGATCGACGCGAAGTCCAGCGACAGGAAGAAGGCGCCCAGGCCGATGCCGATCAGGCCGACCACGATGCCCAGCGGGCCGGAGCGCAGGCCCATGTCGGCGCCGAAGGCCATCGCGACCATGTTGACCAGCATCAGCAGCACGAAGCCCAGGGCGATCGCGATGCCGATCCGCTGGTAGCGGGCGGTGACCCGGATCTTTCCGCTCTTGTAGGCGAACAGCATCGCCGCGAAGACCGCCGCCGTACCCAGGACCGCCTGGATCACGATGCCGTTCAGCCAGGTGTTGAAGGCGTGCGAGACGGCGCCCATCGCGAAGCCCTGAAGGGCCGCGTAGGTGAGGATCAGCGGCGGGCTGACGCTGCGCTTGAAGGAGACCACCAGGCCGACGACCATGGCCACCAGGCTGGCGGCGATCGCGAAGCCGAAGTTCTCGAACGGCAGCGCGAACCAGGCCACCGCGCCGGCGACGACCAGCGTCAGCAGCGTCATGGCGGTGCGGGCGACCACGTCGTCCAGCGTCATCCGCCCGGTGGCCGCCGGGCCGGCCGACGGCCCGTTGTACAGCTCGTAGAGCTGCTCGTCGGTCATGGGGGCCTGGCCCTGCGGCTGCTGGGCGTAGGGCGTACCCGCGTAGGGGTTCTGACCGTGCGCGTTCTGGCCGTACGGGTTCCCGGCCTGCGCGGTGGTACCGAACCCCGCGTAGCCGGAGTCGCGGGTGAAGGACCCCTCCCGCGAGAAGACCGGGTTGCTGCTTCTCATTGCTCATTCCCTCCGTGGCGGCACTGCACCGCCCGTGTACAAGGGTAATGGCTTGGCAAAAATTCCGGGATACGCCGCGAGGAGGATCCGGTGAACAACGACCGGCGGGGACGCCGTCGGCGCCCCCGCGGTTGTCAGTGCCCGGAGCCGGACTCGAACCGGCACGGCCTCGCGGCCAAGCAGTTTTAAGCTGCCCGTGTCTGCGTTCCACCATCCGGGCTCTTGCGAAACCACCCTGAGCCTAGTCGCCCGACTCACTCTTTCGCATGTTCCCTGCCCCGGAAGTTGTCATGTTTCCTTGCCATCTGACGAACTGTCCGGGATTCGGCCACGAAGGATATCCGTTCCGGCCATCCCGCCGCCTCAGGGTTCACGTCATACCGCAGGAGGAGGGTCCAGCCCTCCCCTACGCCCAGCGGTGGTAGGACCAACCGTCCGGCGGAGCGACGCAAGACCATGATCACGTCGCGGAGCATGGAGGTACAAGTCCACGAGCACAAGGAGCCCCCCGTGACCACGCCGACCGCAACCGCCGTCCGCACCGGCCTGGCGGCCGCCCGAGCCACCGGCCTGAACAAGGTCTACGGGGAGGGGGAGACCCGCGTCGTCGCCCTCGACAACGTCACCGTGACCTTCCCCCAGGGCGAGTTCACCGCCATCATGGGCCCGTCCGGCTCCGGCAAGTCCACCCTCATGCACTGCATGGCCGGCCTGGACACCGTCTCCTCCGGCTCCTCCACCATCGGCGACACCGAGCTCGTCGGCCTCAAGGACAAGCAGCTCACCCAGCTGCGCCGCGACCACATCGGCTTCATCTTCCAGGCCTTCAACCTGCTCCCCACCCTGACCGCCCTGGAGAACATCACCCTGCCGATGGACATCGCCGGCCGCAAGGTCGACAAGGCCTGGCTCGACCGCGTCGTCGACACCGTCGGCCTCTCCGGCCGCCTCAGCCACCGCCCCTCCCAGCTCTCCGGCGGCCAGCAGCAGCGCGTCGCCTGCGCCCGCGCCCTGGCCGGCAAGCCCGACATCATCTTCGCCGACGAGCCCACCGGAAACCTCGACTCCCGCTCCGGCGCCGAGATCCTCTCCTTCCTGCGCAACTCGGTGCGCGAACTCGGCCAGACCGTCGTCATGGTCACCCACGACCCGGTCGCCGCCTCCTACGCCGACCGCGTCGTCTTCCTCGCCGACGGCCGCATCGTCGACGAACTCCACCACCCCACCGCCGACACCGTCCTGGACCGCATGCGCCGCTTCGACGCCAAGGGCCGCACCAGCTAGCACGACGACCGATCCGGCCCGGCGGCCGCAGCCCGCTCACCGACCCTTCCCAGGACACCCCATGTATCGCACCGCACTGCGCAACGTGCTGGCCCACAAGGGCCGACTGCTGATGACGGCACTGGCCGTCATGCTCGGCACCGCCTTCGTGGCCGGAACCATGGTCTTCTCCGACACCTTCGGCAAGGCCATGCGGGACAGCAACTCCAAGAGCTACTCGGACGTCTCGGTCCAGGTGGTGGACCGCGCGGCCGGCTCCGCCGCCTCCGCCCGGCAGAAGAGCGAGGGCGGCTCGGCCGCCCTCACCGACGCCACCGTCCAGCAGTTGTCCGCCCTGCCGGGCACCGCCGGCGCCCGAGGCGTCGTCAGCGGCTTCACCGGCGTCGCCGACAAGAAGGGCAACCTGATCGGCCAGGTCTGGGCCGCCAAGGGCGCCAACTTCGCGCCGGGCCAGGACGGCAAGGACCCGCGCTACCCGATGGTCGAGGGCCAGGGCCCGAAGGCCGCCAAGGAGGTCGCGCTCGACCGCAAGACCGCCGACAAGGGCGGCTACAAGGTCGGCGACACCGTCCGGGTCGCCGCCAACGGCCCGGTCGTCGAGGCGAAGCTCACCGGCGTCTTCACCACCGACGACCCGGTGGTCAACACCGGCGGCTCGCTCACCCTGTTCGACCGGGCCACCGCCCAGCAGACCCTGCTGGAGCCGGGCCGCTACAGCAGCATCGTGCTCACCGCCAAGCCCGGCACCAGCCAGGACGCGCTGCTCGCCCAGGCCCAGCCCGCGGTGCCCTCCGGCCACCAGTTCGACGTCGAGACCGGCGCCAAGCTCAAGGCCGACGAGCAGGACATGATCACCAGGAGCACCAGCAGCATGCGCACGATGCTCCTGGTCTTCGCCTTCATCTCGCTCTTCGTCGGCATCTTCATCATCGCCAACACCTTCACCATGCTGGTCGCCCAGCGCACCAAGGAACTGGCCCTGATGCGCGCCATCGGCGCCAGCCGCAAGCAGGTCACCCGGTCCGTGCTGATCGAGGCCCTGCTGATCGGCACCGTCTCGGCGGTGGCCGGCCTGGTCGCCGGCATCGGGATCGGCGCCGGGATGCAGTCGCTGATCGGCGCGATGAACGAGAACATGCCGAACGGCTCGCTGGTGATCAAGCCGCTCACCGTCGTGGTGACGGTCGTGGTCGGCGTCCTGGTGACGGTCATGTCGGCCCTGCTGCCCGCCGTGCGCGCCTCCCGGATCGCCCCGGTGGCCGCGATGAGCAGCGGCGACCAGCCGGTCTCCCAGAAGAGCCTGGTGGTCCGCAACACGATCGGCTCGGTGCTCGCCGGCGGCGGCCTCGCCCTGATCGGCTACGGCGCCTCCACCGGCAACGACAGCGGCCGGATGCCGGTCGGCCTGGGCGCCTTCCTTGCCCTGATCGGCGTGTTCGTCCTGCTGCCGCTGCTCTCCCGTCCGGTGGTCGCGCTGGTCGGCCCGCTGCTGCGCGGGCTCGGCGGCACCCCGGGCAAGCTCGCCCAGCAGAACGCGGTGCGCAACCCGCGCCGCACCGCGGCCACCGCCGCCGCGCTGACCATCGGTCTGACCCTGGTCACCGGGCTCACCGTGATCGGAGCCTCGGTCAACGACACCATCGACCGGGCCGTCACCGGCTCGATGAAGGCCGACTTCATCGTCGGTGCCGCCAACGGCATGAGCCTGTCCGAGCAGGTGCCCGCCCAGATCGCCAAGGCCCCCGGGGTGGCCGCCTCCTCGGCGATGACGACCTCGTACTGGGAGCTCAACGGCACCAGCAGGACCGTCAGCGGGATGGACGCGGCCGTCCTCGACCAGCTCGCCGACGTCAAGCTGACCAGCGGCTCCACCGCCGGTTTCGGCAAGGGTCAGCTGCTGCTCGACGAGGACGCCGCCAAGAAGCTGAACGTCACCACCGGCTCGGTGCTCAACGTGTCCTTCCCGGACGAGTCCACCGGGCAGCTCACCGTCGGCGGTGTGTACAAGGCCGGCGGCATGCTCGGCCCGGTCATGACGGCCAACAGCGAGATCGCCAAGCACGAGCCGAAGCCGTACGTCTCCGACGTCCTGGTCAAGGGCAAGGACGGCGCCACCGACGGCCTCAAGCAGGCGCTCAAGGACGCCACCGGCGCCAACCCGGTGATCGACGTGAAGTCCAAGCAGGACGTCCGGGACGAGTTCAGCCAGACCATCACCTTCGCGCTGAACCTGATGTACGGCCTGCTGGGGATGGCGGTCCTGATCGCGATCCTGGGCGTGGTCAACACGCTGGCGATGTCGGTCTTCGAGCGCAAGCGCGAGATCGGGATGCTGCGGGCGATCGGCCTGGACCGCAGCGGCATCAAGCGGATGGTCCGTCTGGAGTCCGTGGTGATCTCGCTGTTCGGCGCCGGCATCGGCCTGCTGCTCGGCTGCTTCATCGCCTGGGCGATCAACGGCACCCTGAAGTCCAGCCTCTCCGGCCTGACGACGGTCCTGCCGTACGGCCAGCTGGCGATGTTCCTGGCGCTGGCCGGGGTGGTCGGCCTGGTGGCCGCGATCTGGCCGGCCCGCCGGGCGTCCAAGCTGGACATCCTGTCGAGCATCAAGACCGACTGACCGGTCCCGCAACGAGAGAGGTCCCCTGCCGGAGGGTTTCGGCAGGGGACCTTCTACTTCTGTACTCCGCCCGGTCGCACGGCCGGCTGAGCACCACGGAGGTCGTGGTCCGGCAACGCTGCCGGGCGGAGGGCCTCCGACTCATACCCCGGTGCTCCCACACCGGGGTCTCAGTCGCTTACTTGCTGGCGAGTGCCTTGTCGGCGGCCGGCTTGGCGGCCTCGACGGGCTTGGTGGGCGGAGTGACCTCCTGGATCGGAAGCTGCGGCCGCTCCATCTGGGCGAGGCCGACCATCTCGCGCTTGAGGAACATCGCGAGCGTCCAGTCGGTGAAGACGCGGACCTTGCGGTTGAAGGTCGGCACCATCGCGCCGTGGTACAGGCGGTGGAACCACCAGGCCGGACGGCCCTTCAGCTTGTACTTGCCGAAGAGGATCGCCACGCCCTTGTGCAGGCCGAGGCCGGCGACCGCACCGAGGTTCTTGTGCTTGTACTCCTTCTGCGGGAAACCGCGCATGCCGGAGATCACGTTGTCGCCGAGGACGACGGCCTGGCGGCAGGCGTGCTGCGCGTTCGGCGGGCACCAGGCGCCCTCGCCGGCGGCGAGGTCCGGCACCTGGGCGTTGTCGCCGGCGGCCCAGACGTAGTCGAAGCCCTGGACCTGGAGGGTCGGCGCGGTGTCGACGTGGCCGCGCGGGCCCAGCGGCAGGCCGAACTCGGACAGCACCGGGTTCGGCTTCACGCCGGCCGTCCACACGATGGTGGAGGCGTCCATCTCCATGCCGTTCTTCAGCATGACGTGGCCGTCGACGCAGGAGTCCATGGAGGTCTCGATGTAGACCTCGATGTTGCGCTCCTCGAGCTTCTCCTTGGTCCACAGACCGAGGTCCGGGCCCATCTCGGGGAGGATGCGGTTGGCCGCCTCGACCACCACGAAGCGCATGTCCTCGCGGCTGACGGTCTTGTACAGCTTGGCCGCGTCGCGGGCCATGTCCTCGACCTCGGCGACGGTCTCGATGCCGGCGAAGCCGCCACCGATCACCACGAAGGTCAGCGCCTTGCGGCGGATCTCCTCGTCCGTGGTGGACTCGGCCTTGTCGAGCTGGGCCATGACGTGGTTGCGGAGGCCGATGGCCTCCTCGACCGTCTTCATGCCGATGCCGTTCTCCGCCAGACCCGGGATCGGGAAGGTGCGGGAGACCGAGCCGGTCGCGACGACCAGGTACTCGAAGGGCAGCTCGTAGCTGTCGCCGGCCGCGGGCTGGACGGTGGCGACCTTGCGGGCGTGGTCGATGCCGGTGACGGACCCGGTCAGCACCTCCGCCTGCTTGAGGGCGCTGCGCAGCGGCGCGACGAGGTTGCGGGGCGCGACGTTGCCGCCGGCCGCCTCGGGGAGGAAGGGCAGGTACGTCATGTACGACCGCGGGTCCACGACCGTGACGGTCGCTTCGCCGTAACGCATCTTCTTGAGGATGCGCATCGCGGCATACAGGCCGACGTAACCACCGCCGACAATGAGGATGCGAGGACGCTCCGTGGTGCTCATATCCGAAAGTATCCAGCACCGTCCGGAGCAGCCTTCGTGAGCCCGGTCACAAGATGAAGGACCCCCCGTGCTACACTGCGCGGCCGCAAAACCGGGCCCGGCGCGGCGACCCCCACCCCTGGACAGCCCCGCGCGAGCGCGCGCCGGAGCACGACCGGCCTGAGCAGCAACGATCCGCACAGCGCCGGGGTTCCCGCGCATGATTTCGAATTTCAAACCTCAAGCGAGCCCTGACCTGCGATCCCATGGGCTACCCGGCCGACAGGCCTTCGGTCCCACATTTCGGACGTAGCGGGCGGGTGGGGGCGGCGAATGGCCGGATCGCCATGTGAAGAAATTCACGAACTTTTCCACCCGCGCTCGGGCGCGCCCCGGCCCCGGCCCCCGAATGGGGTGCCGGGGCCGGGGCGGGTAAGCCCCGCACGGGGTCAGGAGGCAATACCCCAGGCGATTCCGTCGAGGATGTCGTGCTCGCTCACGACCACCTCGGCGGCACCGGTGCGCTCCATGATCTCCAGCAGCTCCAGCGCCCCGGCCGCGATCACGTCCACCCGGCCCGGGTGCATCGACGGGATGGCCGCGCGCTCGGCGTGGGTGGCGGCCAGCAGCTCCCGGGCGATCCCGGCGACCCGGTCCCGGCCGATCCGCGAGTGGTGGATCGCTGCCGAGTCGTAGCCGGGCAGACCCTGGGCGATCGCGGACACCGTGGTGACCGTCCCGGCCAGACCCACCAGAGTGGCCGCGCCGGTCAGCGGGACGACCTCCTCGGCCCGGTCCAGCTCCGCCCGCACATGCGCCCGGGCGGCCTCGACCTGCTCCTCCGAGGGCAGCTCGGCGTCGCCGAAGTACCGCTCGGTGAGCCGCACGCAACCGATGTTCACCGAGCGCGCCGCCTGGACGTCCTCCGTGCCGAGCACGAACTCGGTGGAGCCGCCACCGAGGTCGAACACCAGGTACGGGCCGGGGAACTGGCCGCCCGTCAGCTCCTTGGTGGCGCCCACGAAGGACAGGTGCGCCTCCTCCTCGCCGCTCACCACCTCGGGCTCGACGCCCAGGATGTCGCGCACGCCCTTGACGTACTCATCGCTGTTCTCGGCGTCCCGGGAGGCACTGGTGGCGACGAAGCGGACCCGCTCCGGGCCGACGCCGAAGCCGGCGATGATCTCCTGGTACTCCCGGCAGGCCGCGAAGGTGCGGGCCAGCGCGTCGGGGTGCAGCCGGCCGGTGCGGTCCACGCCCTGGCCCAGCCGGTTGACGATCATCCGGCGGTCGAGGTCGGTGATCTCCCCCGTCTCCGGGTCGAGGTCGGCGACCAGCAGGCGGATCGAGTTGGTGCCGCAGTCGATCGCGGCCACGCGGGTCGTGCTCACTCGGACTCCCGCTCCGCCGCGGCTTCCTCCACGGCGCGCTTCTTCGCGGCGCGCTCGACGGTCTTCTGCTCCTTGGCGGCGATCACGGCCTCGTGGTCCTGCTCCTTGGCGCGGTTGCGGGCGACCCGCTCACCGGCGGCCTCGACCTCCGCCGGGGAGACGCACGGGCCCTTGGCCCACCAGTCCTCCAGCATGCCGATCGCCTCGTCGCCGAGCGGGTTGACGCCCTCGCCGGCCGCCAGCGAGTGGCCGACCAGCACGTGCAGGCACTTCACCCGGTCCGGCATGCCGCCGGCGCTCGGGAAGCCCTCCAGCACCTCGATCGCGTCGCGCCGGGCGATGTAGTCCTCGTGCGCCCGCTGGTAGGCGGCCGCCAGCTCCGGGTCCTCGGCCAGCCGGGCGCTCTGGTCCTTCATCACACCCTCCGCCTCCAGGGTGCCGATCAGCGAGGCGGCCTTGGGACAGGTCAGGTAGTAGAGCGTGGGGAACGGCGTGCCGTCCGGCAGCCGGGGGGCCGTCTCCACGACGTCCGGGTTGCCGCAGGGGCAGCGGTGCGCCACGCCGCGCAGGCCGCGCGGCACCCGGCCGAGCTGGGCGGCGATGGCCGCGACGTCGGCGTCGGAGACGGAGGGGTGGTTCTCAGTGGTCATGGGGGGAGGTGTCTCCAACGGGGGACGGTGGGAGGGGAAGGGGGGTGGCGGGGGCCGCCGCCGCGGTGTCGGCGGCGTCCACCGAATCCCAGATGCCGGCGTACCAGGGCTTGGCGGCCTTCGTCCGGTCGGCGGCGCTTCCGGAGGCCGCGGTGCCGGAGGAGGCCGCACCCGCCGCGGACGAGGAGGGCTGGGCGGAGGCCCGGCCGGCCGGATCCACCGCGATGTACGGGGTCTCCCCCGGCACCGCGTAGTGCAGCCGGGCGCGGGCCTGCGCCTTCACGTACTCCGGGTCCTGCCAGCGGGCCTTCTCCCGGCGCAGCTGCTCGACCTGCTGGCGCGCGTGGTCGGCCTTCGCCCGCTGGGCGGAGATCTCGGCGCGCTGGGAGATGAACTGCCGCGTCGGGTAGGCGAGGATCGCCACCAGCGAACAGAGCACCAGGACGAGGACGGTCGCCCGGCTCGTGAACCGGGGCCGGGCCGCCAAGCCCGGGATCCTCCAGCCAGCCATCTCCCGTATCCCCTCCTGGTCGCGACGGTGCCCCGCCGTCCACCCTACGGGGTGAACGGCGGGGCACCGGTCAGGCGTGCGCTACCGGGAGCGCCCGGCCCTCGTGCTCGCCGTGCGGATCGCTCCGCGCGGCGGCCGGGCCCGGTCGCTCCACGGAACGGCCGTTCCTGCTACTCCGCGGCGCGGAAGCGCGGGAAGGCGCCGCGGCCGGCGTACTCGGCGGCGTCGTCGAGGATCTCCTCGATGCGCAGCAGCTGGTTGTACTTGGCGACGCGCTCGGAGCGGGCCGGGGCACCGGTCTTGATCTGGCCGCAGTTGGTGGCGACGGCCAGGTCGGCGATGGTGACGTCCTCGGTCTCGCCGGAGCGGTGCGACATCATGCAGCGGTAGCCGTTGCGCTGGGCCAGCTCGACGGCGTCCAGGGTCTCGGTCAGCGAGCCGATCTGGTTCACCTTCACCAGCAGCGCGTTGGCGGTACCGGTCTCGATGCCGCGGGCCAGGCGGGCCGGGTTGGTGACGAACAGGTCGTCGCCGACCAGCTGGACCTTGTCGCCCAGCTTGTCGGTCATGGCCTTCCAGCCGTCCCAGTCGGACTCGTCCAGCGGGTCCTCGATGGAGACCAGCGGGTAGGCGGCGACCAGCTCGGCGTAGTACTCGATGAGCTCGGCGGCGGTGAGGTCCTTGCCCTCGAACTGGTAGGCGCCGTCCTCGTAGAACTCGGAGGAGGCGACGTCCAGGGCCAGCGCGACGTCACGGCCGGGCACGTAGCCGGCCTTCTCGATGGCCTCGACGATGAGGTCCAGGGCCTCGCGGTTGGAGTCCAGGTTCGGGGCGAAGCCGCCCTCGTCGCCCAGACCGGTGGACAGGCCGCGCTCCTTCAGCACGCCCTTGAGCGTGTGGTAGACCTCGACGCCCCAGCGGACGGCCTCGGAGAAGGACTCCGCGCCGATCGGGGCGATCATGAACTCCTGGATGTCGACGTTGGAGTCCGCGTGCGACCCACCGTTGAGGATGTTCATCATCGGGACCGGCAGGACGTGCGCGTTCGGGCCGCCCAGGTAGCGGAACAGCGGCAGGTCGCTGGCCTCGGAGGCGGCGTGCGCGACGGCCAGCGAGACGCCCAGGATGGCGTTGGCGCCGAGCGAGGACTTGTCCGGGGTGGCGTCCAGGTCCAGCATGGCCTGGTCGATCAGGCGCTGCTCGGTGGCGTCGTAGCCGACCAGCTCCGGGCCGATCTGCTCGATGACGGCCAGGACGGCCTTCTCGACGCCCTTGCCGAAGTAGCGGTTCTTGTCACCGTCACGCAGCTCCAGCGCCTCGAAGGCACCGGTGGAAGCACCCGACGGGACAGCGGCACGACCCGTGCTGCCGTCGTCGAGGCCGACCTCGACCTCGACCGTGGGGTTGCCGCGGGAGTCGAGGATCTCACGGGCTACGACGACATCGATGGACGGCACGAGGCATCTCCTTGCGGAAGCAGGGTCCGGTCTGACGGTGGGTGCTGTCAGCAGGACGATTGCGGAGTCGTTACGACCAGAGCCTAACCGCCCGGGCTCCCGGGGCCACGTCCGCCTCGGTCCCGTCTCAGCGTGTGGCCCCACTACCCACCGGTAGTTCACCTGCTTGTCCCAGCTTGTCCCACCGGAGCGGGCGAATGCGGACGAAGGGGACCGGTAGGACCGGTCCCCTTCGGACGGCGGGCCGGGGCGGCGTCGGCGCCGGGTGCGGCGGGCGGGCCGGCGGCCGGCGGGCCGGCGTCGAGCGGGCCGGCTCAGCCGAGGTGCAGCACCTGGCCGGGCATGATCAGGTTCGGGTCGCCGCCGACCGTGCCGTGGTTCTGCTCGTACAGCGCGTGCCAGCCGCCGGACACGCCCTGGGCGGCGGCGATGGTCGACAGGGTGTCACCGGCGCGGACGGTGTAGTCGTGGCCGGCGGCCTGCGGGGCCGACTGCGCGGCCTGCGGGGCGTACTGCGGCTGGGCGGCGGCCTGGCCGGCGTACTGCTGGTAGACGCTCTGGTGGCTGGTCCAGTACCAGGCGCCGTTGCTCTGGTACCAGTACACCTTGGCGTCGGCGTCCCAGCCGGCCTTGCCGGAGAAGCCCGGGGTCTGCGGCTGCGCCTGCTGCTGCGGGGCGGCCTGCTGGGCCGGCTGCGCGGCGGGCTTCGGGGCCTGCTTCTGGGCGGCGGGCTGCTGCGCGACCGGCTTCTCGGCCGGCTTGGCGGAGGCCTTCGGGGTCTGCTGCTTGGGGGCGGACTGCGGCTTGGCGTCCGAGGAGGTGTCGACCGCGGCCGGGGCGCCGCCCTTGGTCAGACCGGCCTTCTGGGAGCAGACCGGCCAGGCGCCCGGGCCCTGCGAGGCCAGCACCTTCTCGGCGACCGAGATCTGCTGGGCCTTGCTGGCCTGGTTGGCCTGCGGCGCGTAGGCGGTGCCGCCGTACGCCTTCCAGGTGCTGGAGGTGAACTGGAGGCCGCCGTAGAAGCCGTTGCCGGTGTTGATGCTCCAGTTGCCACCGGCCTCGCACTGGGCGACGGCGTCCCAGGTGGAGGCGGGGGCGGCGGAGGCGCCGGTGGCGGTGAGGAGCGGCATCGCGAGTCCGACGCCGGCCACACCGGCGACGGCGATGGCCTTCTCGGCCTGGGTGCGACGACGGTGACGGCCAGTTCCAACGAACAGCATGAAGAGGTCCCTCTCCGCACGCCTGCGAGGTGAGCTGTCGGGTTCGGACCGGGAGGTGGCCCGGCCGCCGTATGCGGAAACGATTCCGCTCGGGCGGCTTCACCCCAAGCCGTGGGGAGACGGCAACAAACCTGGTTCCCCCGCCCCTGCCCAGGGTTCTGGTCGGTTTCCCGTGACGCGGCGGGCAGGACTCGGCGTTCCGCGTACGAGGTCCGCAGCTGCGAACTCCAGGGAGAGTAGACAGATCATCAGACCAATCACAAGCTCATATCGTCGATATCACACAATAATTACGGCGCGTGTTCGATCGCCTACCAACGGCGGTGTTATGTCCGGATTGATGGGTGTTCACACCCCCGTCGGCAGGTGGTTCACGACGTCCCGTCAGTGCGATCTCAGCACGTCGGAGGCGTGGCGGGAGTGTTCGGAGAGGCCTGCGGAGAAGCCTGCGAAGGAGCGCGCGGAGGAGTCTGCGGAGAGGCGTGCGGGGAGCGGCTCTCCGGACTGAATTCCACCGGCAGTTCGCGCAGCCCACGCATGATCAGACCACCACGCCACCGCAGGTCGTCCGCGTTTTCCGCGAGCCGGAGATCGGGCAGCCGGGAAAGCAGCGTGGTCAGCGCGGCACGGCCCTCCAAGCGGGCGAGCGGAGCGCCGATGCAGTAGTGGATGCCGTGCCCGAAGCCCAGGTGGGGGTTGTCCGTCCGGGCCAGGTCCAGGGTGTTCTCGGCCGCGAACCGGGCCGGGTCGCGGTCCGCCGCGGCGAGCACCACCAGCACCGGGTCGCCGACCGGGATGTCCACCCCGCCGATGGCCAGCGGACGGGTCGCGAACCGCCAGGTCGCCATCTCCACCGGCCCGTCGTAGCGCAGGAGTTCCTCGATCCCGGTCTCCAGCAGCGCGCTCTCCCCGCGGGCCACCGACTCCTGCAGCAACCGGCGCTGCTCCGGATTGCGCAGCAGGGCGTACGTGCCGTTGCCGATCAGGTTCACGGTAGTCTCGAAACCCGCGAACAGGAGGATGAAGGCCATCGCCGCGGCCTCGTTCTCGGTCAGGTGCTCGCCATGGTCACTGGCCCGGATCAGGCCCGAGATCAGGTCGTCCCCGAGGTCCGCGCGCTTGCGGTGGATCAGCTCCAGCAGGTACGCCCGCATCCGCTTCACCGCCCGCCCCACGCCGCCGCGCTGGCCGCCGCCGTGGCCCGGCTTCGTGTGGCGCACCATCATCCCGGCCCAGTCCCGGAAGTCGTCCTGGTCCTCGGCCGGCACGCCCAGCAGGTCGCAGATCGCGTAGATGGGGAGCGGGAAGGCGAACTCGTGGATCAGGTCCGCCGAACCGCGCTGCGCGAAGCCGTCGATCAGCCGGTCGGTGAGCTGCTGCACCCGCGGCTCGAACTCGGCCACCCGGCGCGGGGTGAACGCCTTCGACACCAGCCTGCGCAGCCGGGTGTGGTCCGGCGGGTCGATGTTCAGCAGGTGGGTCATCAGGTCCGCCTGCCGCTCCCCCGGGATGCCCACCCGGCCGGTGCGGTGCGCCTGCTCGCTGTGGTGCGCCGGGTTCTTCGACAGCCGGCTGTCCGCGAGCGCCTGCCGGGCGTCCGCGTACCGGGTCACCAGCCAGGCCTCCACCCCGCTCGGCAGCGTGGTGCGGTGCACCGGGGCGTGCTCGCGCAGCCAGGCGTAGGCGGGGTACGGGTCGGAGGCGAACTCCCAGGTGAACAGCTGCGGGGCGGTGGCGTCGGACGGCGTGGCGGCGGGCCGGGCGGAGTCGGGCTGAGCTGGCATGGACCGACCGTATCCGGTGCGACGGGCACGCCCCGCTCCGGCGGGCCGCCGCTCCTCCCGCCGACGGTCCGCGGCCGTCCTGCCGATGCTCCGTGGACGGCCCATGGACGGTTCATGGACGGCCCGTTGACTGTCCGCGGACGGTCAATGGACAGCTCTTGGCCGACTCTTGGCCGCGGTGCGGGCGTGAGCCTGGTCACCTGCGGGGTAATCCCTGTTGCGGAGGGTCAGGACGTGCCTACGATCCTCCGCAGTACGCGTGGGCGCCGGTGCGGTGTCGTCCACAGGGAGGAGCAGGCCATGCGGGTCAGCGGGTCAGTCGTCGTCATCGCGGTCCTCGACGGCGGTTCGGGCGCGGGACTCGCCCGCCGGTTCGCCGCGGCCGGCGCCTCCGGAATGCTCATCGCCGACCAGTACGTCGGCATCGCCGAGGACCTCGCCGCCGAACTCGACCGGCCGGGCTGCCCCGTCGTCGGCGTCTGCGGCGACATCCGCCGCCCCAGCGACGTCGCCGCCCTGGTCGACACCGCCGAGAAGCACCTCGGGCCGATCGACCTGTTCGCGGTGGCCGGCCCGGACGGCGAGCGGGTCATCTCGCTGGCCGAGCTGCCCGACCACCTCGACCTGGAGCGGCTCGCCGAACTCGTCGTCCTCGTCGGCGAGGCCATCGGCGAACTCGTCCCGCCGCAGCGGCGCCCGGAGCACACCGCCACGGCGGCCTGAGCGCCTACTTCCCGTCGGGCTCCCCGGCCGGGTCCCCGTCGGGCTCTCCGTCGGGCTCTCCGGTCGGCTTGAGGCCTTCGGCCGCGCGCACCGCGTCCCGGTAACCGCGCGCGGCCGACCGCAGCGCCGCGTCCACGTCCACCCCGGCGTCGTGCGCCCGCTGCGCCACCGCGAGCAGCAGCCGGCCCGCCGAGTCGGCGGTCAGCTCGACCGGCAGCTCGTACGACTCGTCCGGCACCCCCGTGAAGCCCGCCCGGCGCACCCGGGACACCAGCTTCGCCGCGTACGCCAGCGCGGGCAGCCCGGCCGGCACACCGTCCAGCACCGACTCGCGGTCCGCCTTCTCGGCCGCCTTCAGCTGCTCCCAGTTCGCCTCCACCTCGGCGGCGCCGCCGGCCTCGACATCCCCGAACACGTGCGGGTGCCGGTACATCAGCTTCTCGACGATGTCCCCGGCCACGTCGTCGACGGTGAACGGCTCGGTCGGGTGCTCCTCGGCGATCCGGGAGTGGAAGAACACCTGCAGCAGGACGTCGCCCAACTCCTCGCGCAGCGCCTCCCGATCCCCCTCCTCGATCGCCTCGACCAGCTCGTACGCCTCCTCGACCAGGTACTTCACCAGGCTCTCGTGCGTCTGCTCGGCGTCCCAGGGGCAGCCGCCCGGGGAGCGCAGCCGGTCCATCACCGTCACCAGGTCCAGCAGCCGCGACCCCGGCAGGTCGTACGAGCCGGGCAGCACCTCGATCTCCGGCACCTCGCCGGCGTGCTCCACCGCCAGCCTCGCCAGCGCGTCGGTCAGCCCCGGATCCCCGTCCGGACTCCCCAGCCACACCGTCGGCCCGGCCCCGGCGGGCTGCCCGGTCAGCAGCCGCGCCAACGCGGGCGCCGACCCGGCCGGCACGACCTCCACCACCACCCCGGCCTGCCGCACCGCCGCCACCTGCGGATGCCGCTCGTCCCCCACCAGCACCCGCCCCGCCGACCGCAACGCCTCCCACGCCGGCCACACCAGCAGGCCGGGAGCCACCCGGTGGGTGGTGGTCAGCAGGATCAGCTTCGCGCCCGGAGTCTTCGTCGGCACAGCATTCGTCGTCACCCCCCGAACCTACCCCCGCACCCCCACCCCGCCCGCCCGTTCCCCGCCCCGGGCTCCCTTCCCGGGGCATGGACCCCACTCGCCCGCGCAAGCGCCGGAAGTCGGCCCAGCCGACTTCCTACGCCGCCGCGCGACCGCTCAAGCCCCGCCCCCCTGCGCTCACCGCAGCCACCACGGCCCGCCGACTCCCCGCCCCGGAGTGCCGGCCGGGCCCCGTTCCGGTCCAACGCGGGAAGTCGGCCGGGCCCCATCCCGCTCCGAAAAGTCAACACGCGGGCCGGGATGAGGGCCGGTGGAGAAGCCGTGCGTCCCGGGACGGTCCGGGGCTCCAGGCGGGCTGGAGCCGCTGGGGAATCTCCGAAGAGGGCACGACGGCACGCCCGGGCCGGTACGGCGCCGCCGCTGATGCGCCGGGGCCAGGGCTTTCCAGTGGCCCGGCCCGCGAGGATCGAGGCCGATGCACAGGGCGGCAGCCCAACCCCACCGGCGGCGCCCGGAGCCGACACCCAGGACCACAACCGCACAGTCGGCACCGACGACACCGGAAGGCGCGACACCGGGAGCCGGGGCCGGGGCCGGGGCCGGGGCCGCACAGCATCCCCACCGGCGGCGCCGGGAGGCGCAACGGTCCGCGACCGGGGTGGTGGGGTCAGTGCGGCGGTGCCGGGGGCCAGGGGGTGGAGGTGGGGGTGAGGGTGGAGAGGGACTGGCGGAGGCGGCGGACGGTGGGGTGGTGGGGGCCGTCGCGGCGTTCGCGGTCGAGGAGGAGGGGGAGCAGCCACTGCCAGGCGTTCTGGGGGTCGCCGGTGGCGGCGAGGTGGAGGCCGATGCGTTCGCGGAGGTCGTAGGCGCGCTCGGGGTCGGTGTCGAGGCCGGATTCGAGGCGGGCGGTGTGGGCGGTGAGGAGGGCCCGGTACTCGGTGAGGGCCTCGGCGCCGTGGCCGAGCCGGTCGAGGCAGATGGCGGCGCGGTAGCGGTGGTCGAGGCCCTGGGGGCCGTGCGGGCCGCCGTCGGCGGTGGCGGCGAGGCGGCGGTACTCGGGGAGGGCCTGCTGGGGGTGGCCCTCGTGCAGGAGGGTGCGGGCGTAGATGGTGCGGATGGTGCGCACCAGGGGTGCGGCGGCGCCGAGTTCGGCCTCGGCCCGGGGCAGCAGGCGGGCGGCGACGCCGAGCACCTCGGTGTGGCGTCCGGCGTCGACCAGGTCGGAGAGCCGGGCGCACTCGGCGCCGAGGTCGGATTCCGCGGGGACGGGCGGAGGTGTCGCGGGGGCGGGTGGCATGAGGAAGGGCCGTGACTCGGAGCGGACCACGGGCGCCGGGGCGGCCGCCGCGGCCGTCGGCTGCGGCTGGTGCGGGTAGCGGAAGGGGCGGGCCGGGTCCGGCAGCGGGGTGTAGCGGGGCTGCGGGGCGCCGTCGGCCGTGGGCAGCAGCGGGAGCAGCCGCGCGTACACGCTCCGGGCGTCGGCGGGGCGGTCGGCGGGCCGCTTGGCGAGCAGGTCGAGCACCAGCTGTTCCAGCGGCTGCGGCACGTCGGGGCGCAACTCCCGCAGCGGGACGGGTGGTTCGTCGACGTGTCGGCGCAGGACGCCGAGTGCGGTGGGGGCCCGGAACGGCTCCTCGCCGGCGAGCATCTCGTGCAGCAGGCAGCCGAGCGCGTAGAGGTCGCTGCGCGGGTCGGTGGTGGCGGCGAGGGCCTGTTCGGGGGCCATGTAGGAGGGGCTGCCGACGGGCACGCCGGTGAGGGTCAGCCGGGTGGTCTCGGTGTCGAGGGCGGTGGCGATGCCGAGGTCGAGCAGGACGGTGCGGCCGTCCTCGCGGACCATGACGTTGCTCGGCTTGAGGTCGCGGTGGACCACCGGGATGGCGTGGACGACGGCCAGCGCGGTGCACAGCTGGGCGGCGACGGCCGCCGCGCGTTCGATCGGGAAGGGCGCGTCCTCGGCGATGAGGTCGGCCAGGCTGACCCCGGGGATGCGCTGCATGACGAGGTAGAGCTCGCCCTCGTCCTCGCCCGCGTCGAAGACGGTGACCAGCCCGGGGTGGTCGAGCGCGGCCGTGATCCGGCACTCGCGCAGGAAGCGGCGGCTCAACTCGTCGCTGTGGCGGGCCCGTTCGCCTCCGGAGCGGGTCCCGCCGGGGAGCAGGTGCTCGGGGCGGAGCAGTTTGACCGCGACCGGGCGGTGCAGTCGTTCGTCCTGGCCGGCCCAGACCTGGCCCATGCCGCCGTGGCCGATCTTCTCGGTGAGCCGGTAGCGGCCGGCGATCAGCCGGGCGGCGGTCACGGCCGGTCCTCGCGGGCCTGGCGGCGCAGCAACTCGCCCAGCTCGCGCAGGTCGTGGGCGGTTTCGGGGGCGGGGGCCGAGGGGGCGGAGGCAGCGGTCGCGGTCGGCGCGACGGGAGCGGGCACGGGAGCGTGAGCGGGCGCGGCGGCCTGCGCGGGCGCCCCGTACCCGGGCACGGTGGCCCCGTACGGCGAGACGTTCGGCACCGCGTACGGCGAGAGGACCTGCGGAGCGGTGCGCGGCACGGCCTGCGGCGCCGGAGGCCCGGCCAGCCAGACCGCGCGGCTGTCCATCACCAGGAAGTGAGCCGTCGGCAGGAGCCACAGCACGGCCAGCGTGATCTGGCCGGTGGTGTCGGCGGTCGGGTTCTTCAGGGTGCCCGCGACCCCGGCCGAGACGATCATGGCGAGCAGCAGCGCGCAGAACACCGCCGCGCCGAGGATGTCGTACGCCCGTCGGCGCCGGACCGCCAGCAGCAGCGAGGGGACGACCCCGAGCAGGCCGAAGGTGACCAGCGGGGCCAGCGCGCACAGCACCCGCACAACCACCCCGAACCGTCCGGGGATGGGGGCCGGCCCGGCCACTCCCCCCGGTGCGGGCGGGCCCGGCACCGGGCCCGGCGCGTACCCCTGCCCGGGCCCCGGCCCGTACGGCGCCCCGCCGGGCGGCGGTCCGAACTGCCCGGGGTACTGCCCTGACATGCGCGCTCCTGAGCTGGTGAGGACCGGCACCGAGGGCGGTGCGACCGGTTCCGCACACCGTACCGCCCTGCCCGGCCGCTCCGGAGGGCTTCCGTCCGCCCGCTGCCGCATCGGTATCCCGCCGGTACCGCGCCGCTACTGAGCCGGGGTCACCTGCGGGCGCGCGTCGCGGGTCCTGCCGGATCGGTCCCCCGCGGACCCGGCCCCGGCCCGCGGAGCGGGTGTCAGTCCGGCGGCGCCAGGGTGCCGGTCGCCAGGGCGTCGGTGGCGGCCTGGGCGAGGCTGCGGCCGAGGGCGGCGGCCTGGGCGAGGGCGGTGTCGAAGGCGGCGAGGCGGGCGAAGGCGGCGCCGAGGCGCTGCTGGGCGGGGAGCGGGAGGCGGGGCAGTTCGACCCGGCGGATGTCGAGCCGGGCGGTGGTGGTGGCGTGGCTGGCGGCGCGCCGGGTGCCGGCGGTGGAGCGGAACTGGCCGGCCAGGAACTCGGGGTCGAGGGCGGCCGGGTCGGGCCGCAGGAGGTGGAGCTGGCGGCCGAGGGCGGCGCCGACCAGCGGGCCCTCGGCGGGGACGACCCGGGCGGTGCCGCCGCCGAGGGCGGGGACCAGGACGTCGCCGGGGCGGGTGCGGACGTCCCCGGCCGGGCCGGGGCCTGCGGCCAGGACGGCGCTGGGCGCGGCGCCGGTGGCGAGGTCCTGGTCGGTGACGACGGGGGTGCCGCCCGAACCCGCCCCGGCCGGCCGGGTGGCGGCGCCGGTGCCGGAGGAGTGCACCTCCAGCGCGCCGCCGCGGACCAGCTCGCCGATGGTGACCACCCCGACGGGAGCCGTACCGGACGCCGCGCCGGCCACCCCGCCGGACGCGGCACCTGACGCGGCGCCGGACACGGCGCCGGGCCGCGGAAGCAGCGCGACCGGGTCGGGCAGGCCGGCCAGCAGCTCGGCCAGCCGGCCGCCGAGGTGGGAGAGTTCGGCCGCGCCGCCGAGCGGGGCGGCGGGTGGGACATGCCTGGCCGGGGAGAGGTCGGTCTCGTCGTCGAGCAGGTCGATGGCGGCCATCGCCCGGTGGACGCCGGGACGGTCGGCGGGGACCGGCAGGCCATCGCGCGCGGCGAGGTCGAAGCCGCGCCAGGCCTCCAGGACGGTGCGGCGCAGCTCGGTCCAGTCGACCTTGTCCCGGCCGCCCTCGGCGGCCTGCGTCCCGGCGGCCCCGCCCGGACCGGCGAGCGCCGTCCCGGCGTCGAGCATCAGCACCTGGCGGAAGTCGTCGCCCGGCCGGGGTGCGCGCAGCACCCACAGGTGCAGCGGGACGCCGTACGGCGGGGCGGCGCCGGCCGGCAGCGCGATGACGGCCCGCAGCGCGCCGGAGCGGAGCAGTTCGGCCCGGATGCGGCGGCCGGCCCGGCGGGCGGCGACGGTCGGCGGGAGCAGCAGGGCGGCGAGTCCGCCGGGGCGGGTGTGCGCCAGGCAGTGCAGCACCCAGGCGAGTTCGGACTCGCCGCGCGGCGGGACGAGCCCGCCGGGCCAGCGGGTGTCGAACTGCAGCTCGTCGTGGCCCCAGTCGCGCTCGTTGTACGGGGGCTGGCAGAGCACGGCCTCGAAGGTGTCGCCGGGGAAGCCGTCGGCGCGCAGGGCGTCGTCGGCCCGCAGGTCGAGCGGGAGCGGACCGGGCTCGTCGGCGGGGGTGTGCAGGGCGATCCGGAGCCGGGCGAGGGCGGCGGTGACCGGGTCGGCGTCCTGGCCGTAGCGGCCGGTGGTCGGCGGGTGGGCGAGCAGGACGGAGCCGAGGCCGACGGCCGGGTCGAGCACGGTGGCGGGGACGCCGGCGACGGCGGCGAGCAGTTCGGCGGCCTCCGGCGGGGTGGGGCTGAGCTGCCGGGTGTTGGCCTCGGCGTACCGGGTGAGCAGCTGCTCGTACGCGCCGACCGGGCCCGCCTGCGCGGCGAGTTCGGCGAGCAGCCGGGCGAGGTCCAGCTGGGTGCTGCCGAGCAGGCCCGGGAGGCCGAGGGTGCGGGCGCCGTCGGGGCCGAAGGCGTGCACGGCGGCGCCGGTGACGGCCCGGGGCAGCGCGAGGGCGAGCCGGGTGTCGTGCCGGTCGGCGAGCCCGGCCCACTGCGCGGGCTCGCGGTGCAGCAGCAGGAGCAGGGCGCCGGCCTCGACCAGCGGGGCGGCGGGGTGGCCGGCCGGGTCGCGGAGGGTGTCGACGAGCTGCCAGACCCGCTCCAGCAGCGGGAGTTCGGCGATCTTGCCCTGGGCGCGCAGCCAGGACTCGACCTCGGCGAGCGCGAAGGCCGGGCTGGCGTCGGTGCCGCCGATCGGGCGCGGGAAGTCGGGGTGGCGGCGGCGCCAGTTGCTGACCGCGGCCCGGCCGACGCCGGCCAGCCGAGCGATCTCGGCGGCGGTCACTTCGGGACGGTCCGGCACGGGGGCTCCTTCGGTGGGGGCTGCGACCGCACAGCCGGGGCGGGGGTGGGGGCTGTGACCGCACAGCATAGCGACGCACCCTTCGATCACAGTTCACATGTGAACAGAGCTCTTTCGTGAAATCGCATTGACATGGTTCACGGCCGAGTGGTGTGATCTCTCCGTCGCCACCGAACGGGGCGGCACAGGGAAGACCACCGATCACCGGGAGACACCCATGTCCGCGAACGCCCGCCGCACCGCCGTCCGCCGCGCCACCGCCCGGCGCGGCGCCACCCGCCGCACCGCCGTCCTGCTGCTGGGCGCCGCGCTGGTCACCCTGAGCGCGACGGCGTGCAACTCCACCGGCGGCGCCTCCGTCTCGACGGAGGCGAAGCAGACCGCGGCCGCCACCGGCTCCGAGGCCGCCAAGCCCGCCGGGGACAAGCCCGCCGACACCGGCAAGGCGCCCGCCAAGCTCGGCGACACCATCGCGCTCAAGGGCAACGACCCGGCCGACACCGCCGACGTGACGCTGGTGAAGGTGGTCGACAACGCCGAGGGCGAGGACGAGTTCACCCACCCGGCCGACGGCAAGCGCTTCGTCTCGGTCCAGTTCCGGATCAAGGCGAGCGGCAAGAAGGCCTACAGCGACGTCCCGGGCAACAGCGCCAAGGTGGTGGACGCCCAGGGCCAGGCCTTCGGCAGCACGATCGCGGACACCAAGGCCGGCCCGGGCTTCCAGGTCCCCGCCAACATCGCACCCGGCGAGAGCGCCCTCGGCTTCGTCACCTTCGAGGTCCCGAAGGACGCCAAGCTCGACAAGGCCCAGTTCGGCCTCGACAGCGGCTTCGCCCCGCAGACCGGCCAGTGGAAGCTCGGCTGACGCAGCTGTTCACAGCCGGACGGCCGCCGCACCACGTCAACCACGGCCGGCGCCCGTCCACACGAAACGGCGGCCCCGGGGCAGAGCCCGAGACCGCCGTGAACCACCTGGAGGGCGGAGGCCCTCCGGATGCCTACTTCTTCGCCCCCGCCAGGTCGTCGAACATGGCCGACAGGAACTCGGTGCACCAGCCCAGCAGTTCCCGACCGACCAGCGGCTTGCCGCCGATCCGCCCGGTGCTCGGGCGCGGCACCATCAGCTGCTGGGCCGCCGCCTTCACCTGGCTGCGCGGGTAGAGCCGGTTCAGCCGCAGCTGCTGGGACTCCCGCAGCTCCACCGGCCCGAAGCGGACGTTGGAGCCCTGGAGGGTGATGTCCGAGATCCCGCACCGCCGGGCGTACAGCCGCAGCGCCGCGACCAGCAGCAGGTTCTCCACCGGCTCGGGCAGCTTGCCGTAGCGGTCCACCAGCTCGTCCCGGACCTGCTGGATGTCCTCCTCCGAGTTGACCGCGGCGATCGAGCGGTACGCCTGCAGCCGCAGCCGCTCGCCGGGTGCGTAGTCGTGCGGCACGTGGGCGTCGACCGGCAGCTCGATCTTCACCTCCAGCGGCTCCTCCTCCGGCTCCCCGCCGCCCGCCAGCGACTCGCGGAACTCCGCCACCGCCTCGCCGACCATCCGCATGTAGAGGTCGAAGCCGACGCCCGCGATGTGCCCGGACTGCTCGCCGCCGAGCAGGTTGCCCGCGCCGCGGATCTCCAGGTCCTTCATCGCGACGTACATGCCGGCGCCCATCTCGGTGTGCTGGGCGATGGTGGCCAGCCGCTCGTGCGCGGTCTCGGTGAGCGGCTTCTCCGGCGGGTACAGCATGTACGCGTAGCCGCGCTCGCGGCCTCGCCCGACCCGGCCGCGCAGCTGGTGCAGCTGGGAGAGGCCGAAGGTGTCGCCGCGCTCCACGATCAGGGTGTTGGCGTTGGAGATGTCGATGCCGGACTCCACGATCGTGGTCGACACCAGGACGTCGAACTCCTTCTCCCAGAAGTCGACGACGACCTTCTCCAGCTGGTTCTCCCCCATCTGCCCGTGCGCGGTGGCGATCCGCGCCTCGGGCACCAGGTCCTTCAGCCGGGCGGCCGCCTTGTCGATCGACTCCACCCGGTTGTGGATGTAGAACACCTGGCCCTCGCGCAGGAGTTCACGCCGGATCGCGGCCGAGATCTGCTTCTCGTCGTACGGCCCGACGAAGGTCAGCACCGGGTGCCGCTCCTCCGGCGGGGTGGTGATGGTGGACATCTCGCGGATGCCGGTGACCGCCATCTCCAGGGTGCGCGGGATCGGGGTCGCGGACATGGTGAGCACGTCCACGTTGGCGCGCAGCTTCTTCAGCTGCTCCTTGTGCTCGACGCCGAAGCGCTGCTCCTCGTCGACGATGACCAGGCCGAGGTCCTTGAACCTGGTCTCGGAGGAGAACAGCCGGTGGGTGCCGATGACGACGTCCACCGAGCCCTCGAACAGCCCCTCCAGCACGGCCTTGGCCTCGGTGTCGGTCTGGAAGCGGGACAGCGCCTTCACGTTCACCGGGAAGTTCGCGTAGCGCTCGGCGAAGGTCGAGAAGTGCTGCTGCACCAGCAGCGTGGTCGGCACCAGGACCGCCACCTGCTTGCCGTCCTGCACGGCCTTGAACGCGGCGCGCACGGCGATCTCGGTCTTGCCGTAGCCGACGTCGCCGCAGATCAGCCGGTCCATCGGGACGGACTTCTCCATGTCCGACTTGACCTCGGCGATGGTGGTCAGCTGGTCCGGCGTCTCCGCGTACGGGAAGGCGTCCTCCAGCTCCCGCTGCCACGGGGTGTCCGGGCCGAAGGTGTGGCCGGGGGCGGCCATCCGCGCCGAGTACAGCTTGATCAGGTCGGCGGCGATCTCCTTGACCGCCTTCTTGGCCCGCTGCTTGGTCTTCGCCCAGTCCGCACCGCCGAGCCGGTGCAGCGTCGGGGCCTCGCCACCGACGTACTTGGTGACCTGGTCGAGCTGGTCGGTCGGCACGAACAGCCGGTCGCCGGGGTGGCCGCGCTTGGCCGGGGCGTACTCCAGCACCAGGTACTCGCGGGTGGCGCCCTGGACGGTGCGCTGCACCATCTCGACGTACTTGCCGACACCGTGCGCCTCGTGGACGACGTAGTCGCCGGCCACCAGCGCCAGCGGGTCGATCGCGTTGCGGCGGCGCGAGGGCATCCGGCGCATGTCCTTGGTGGAGGACTTCTGGCCGGACAGGTCGGTCTCGGTGATGACCGTGAGCTTCAGGTTCTCGTCGACGAAGCCGTGCTCGATCGAGCCGCAGGAGACGTGGACGACGTCCCGGGTGGGCGCCTCGGCGAGGTCGGCGACCAGGCGGGCCGGGATGCCCTCGTTGCCCAGCACCTCGGCGAGCCGGGAGGCCGGGCCGTGGCCCTCGGTCACCATGACGACCCGCCAGTCGGCGGCCAGCCTCTCCTTGGCGTCGGCGATCGCCCGGGCGGTGTCGCCCCGGTAGGCCTCGACGGCGTGCATGCCGAGGGTCAGCGTGTTGGCATCTCCGTGCCAATCAGCGCCTCCGTCGCGGGCCAGGATGCCGTCGACGGTCGACTCGCTGGTCGCGAACGGGCTGACGGACCACCAGGGCAGCCCGATCTCGGCGGCGTGCTCGCGCACCTCGGCGAGCGAGCGCAGCGAGGCGGCGGAGACGTCGATGGTCTCCAGGTCGATCGGACGGTCCCCGCCGGCCGCGGCCGCGACCCAGGAGGCGTGCAGGAACTCCTGGCTGGTCGCCACCAGGTCGGCGGCCCGGGTGCGGACCCGCTCGGGGTCGCAGACCACCGCGACCGAACCGAGCGGCAGCACGTCGACCAGCAGCTCCATGTCGTCCACCAGCACCGGCGCCAGCGACTCCATGCCCTCGACCGCGATGCCCTCGGCGATCCTGTCCAGGATCTCGGCCAGCCCGGGGTGCTCGGCGGACAGCTCGGCGGCCCGGGCCCGCACCTCCTCGGTGAGCAGCAGCTCGCGGCAGGGCGGCGCCCACAGGCCGTGCTCGGCGATCTCCAGCGAGCGCTGGTCGGCGACCTTGAAGTAGCGGACCTCCTCGACCTCGTCGCCCCAGAACTCCACCCGCAGCGGGTGCTCCTCGGTCGGCGGGAAGACGTCCAGGATGCCGCCGCGGACGGCGAACTCGCCGCGCTTCTCGACCAGTTCGACGCGCGCGTAGGCGGCGGCGGAGAGCCGGCGGGCCACCTCCCCCAGGTCGTACGACTCACCGCGCCGGACGGCCACCGGTTCCAGCTCGGCCAGCCCCTTGACCTGCGGCTGGAGCACCGAGCGGACCGGGGCGACCACCACCTGGACCGGCCCGGCCGCCGGGTCGTCCGCCCGCGGGTGCACGATCCGGCGCAGGACGGCCAGCCGGCGCCCGACGGTGTCCGAGCGGGGCGACAGCCGTTCGTGCGGCAGGGTCTCCCAGGCCGGGAACTCGGCGACGGCGTCGACGGGCAGCAGGGAGCGCAGCGAGGCCGCGAGGTCCTCGGCCTCCCGGCCGGTCGCGGTGACGGCGAGCACCGGGCGGCCCCGGTCCCCGGCGGCCTGCCCGGCGAGCGCGCGGGCCAGCGCGGCGATGGCGAACGGCCGGGCGGCGGGCGGTCCGACCAGGTCCAGGTGGCGGCGTCCACCGGCCGCGGCTCCGGGGGCGGTGGCCGCCTCGATCGCCTCGGCGAGCGCCGCGTCCCGCGCGACGACATCGAGCAGTCCGGTCAGGCTCATCTGGGGTCTCTTCTTCGTCCCGTGGCTGATGCTGCCCCGGGGCGGCGAAGGCCCGCCGGGGCAACGCGAACGGCCCGGCACGCCGAGCGGCCGGGGGTCTCCAGCCTACGCCGCGGCAGGGACGCGCACGCGGTCCACGGCTTCGGCGAGGCCGGACCGGGGCCGCGCCGGACCCGCGCCGGGGCCGGAAGGGGTCGAAAGGGGGCGATAGGGGTCGGCAGGGAATCCGGAGTACCGGGCATCCGCGCGGCCGCCCGCACAGGTTGTCAGGAACACGTCCGAGAACGAACGACTGGACGGAACACCGGACCGGCCGGTGGACGAACCAACCGGGAGCCGTCCCGAACGGGGCACGGCTATCCGCCACGAACTGGACATACTCCTGTCACTGGCCGTCCATGGAGATCGCGCACCATGGTGAACGTGCCCGCCGCACCCAACCGTGGGGGATGGCTGTGGGGGGCACTGTCGCACCCCCGATGGGGGTCGGAGGTGCGAGGCCGGGCGGCCCTGGGTGGGGGCGCCCGCCCAAGCGCCGGGAACCGTGGCGCCCTTTCCTGGAGGGCGCCACGGGTCTCGGCCTCTTTCGTTCCCGGGGACCTACCCCGTCGACCGCCGTCCCATCCCGAAGCCCGCCCGTCCTCCCCGGCCTCCGGCCCCGGCCCCGCCCGTCGACCCGGCCCCGAGGCCCCGCCCGTCGACCCGGACTCCCGCCCGAGGGCCCGGGCGCGCCGGTCAGCGGCGGTTGTAGCTCACCGTGTGGGGGGTCGCGTAGTCGCTGCCGTCGTCCACGATGATGATCTTCGGAACGATCCGGGTCTCGGCCTCCGAGGACCGCCCGTCGCCCTTCCCGGCAGCGGCCGGCCCGTCGACCGACTTCGCCTCGGCCGTTCCCTCGGCCCCGGCCGAGGGGGCGGCCGTCTCCTCGGCGGGCGCCGAGGCCGGCTTCGGCGGCACCGGGCCGGTCGCCACGGGCCCGCCGATGGCCCTGGTGGCGCTGCTGCCGACCACCGGCGTCCGCAGCACGGTCGCCGACCTCTCCCGGGCGGGGGCCTCGGCCCCGGCGGGAGCCGCGGGAGTCAGGGTCTTGCGCAGGTCGGCCACCGGGATCTCCCCGGTGTCCGCCTCCGAGTCCACCGGCGAGGCGTCGACGACCGCGTCCGCGACCGCTTCCCGCGGCGCGGGGGGCGCGGGCGCCGCGGGGGGCGCGGGCGCCGCGGCGGGCACGACGGTCCCGACGGAGTCCTGGGCGGCCCGGGCGGCCGCGACGGCGGCCGCCGCCATCTCGGGCTCGATCTGGCCGACCGCCGCCCCGGTGAGCGAGGCCAGCGTGGCCTTGATGTGGTCCAGGTGCTGCTGCACCGTCTCCAGCCGGGTGTCGAACTCGCGCTGCTCGCGCTCGCTCTCCGCGTTGATCTTCTCGGCCTCCCGACGGGCCTGCTCGACCAGCTGGTCGGCCTTGGCCTGGGCGTCCGTCTCCAGCTGCTTGATCCGGTTCAGCACCGTCTCCCGCTGCTGCTCCGCCTCCTTGACCTTGCGCTCGGCGGTCGCCGAGACCTCGGCGTCCTCGGCGTCGGCCGCGGCCTGGGCGGCGGCGAAGGTCTCGTCGGCCTTGCGGCGCCGGGCGGCCAGCTCGGCCTCGGCCTGCTCGCTGGCCTCGGCGGCGGCCACCCGCACCTTGGCGGCGTACGCGGTCGCGGTGTCGCGGGCGGAACGGCTCTCCCGGTCGGCGTCGGACCGGATGCCCTCGGCCTCGGCCCGGGTCCGCTCCTCGGTGCGGCGGGCGGCCGCGTCCGCGTCGGTGCGGGTCGTGGTGCTGTACTCCTTGGCGGCGCGGTCGGCGGCCTGCCCCGCCTCGTAGACCTCGTCCCGCAGGTCCTCGGCGAAGCGCTCGGCCTTCTCCCGGACGGCGCGCGCCTCGTTCTCGGCCATCGCGGCCAGTCCGGCGGCCTGCTCGCTGAGCACCTGGTAGTCGGGTTCCGGGGCCTCCTCGGCAGTCCGGCGGATGTCGGCCAGCCGGGCCTCCATCTGCCGGATGCCGGCGCCCAGGACGCTCAACCGTTCCCACGCCTCGTCACGCTGCGCGGTGAGGGCGGCAAGGGCTCGGTCGACCTGCTCGGGCACGTAGCCACGGCGGGCCTGGGTGAAGCCGTACTGGGGGACGGCGTCGCTCATGGGCTCTTCCCCTCGTTTCGCGGGCTGCGGAGCCCATGATCGGACGGAACGGACGGATCCGGAACCGGTTCGGTGCCCCGGGCCGGATTCCGTCGTCGTGCGGACCGGAATATGTCGAGGACGAGACGAATAGACCCATCCCCTTGACCTATTTTGCGCAGATCTGGGCGAAACCCCAACGAGGCACAGCTGCGGAGGCATGCCGAAGGGGTCGTTCCGGACACCGGAACGACCCCTCCCACCTGCGAGAAGCTGCGACGGTCCGCTACAGCAGGCCGTCCCAGAACTGCTCCAGCAGCACGGCCCACCAGGTGTCCGCGTTCTGCAGGGCCGCCGGGTCGATCGCGGCGAGCTGGGCCTGGAAGTCGGTCGTCCAGCGACCGGCCTGGTCCGGGGTCAGCCCGTACCGCAGCCGCCACATCCGGCCCAGCAGGGCCATCGAGCGGACGAACTCCGGTACACCGCTGTTGACGAACCGGGGCGGCTGACCGGTTCCATCGATGTCCACGGCCACCACGTGCGCGGTGCCGTACTGGACGCACAGCTGCCGTCCGTAGTCGTTGCCCAGCACCAGGTAGCCGCCGAAGTCCGGGCCCGCGGCCAGGCCGCGCTCGGCGGCCAGCTCGGCGAGCGTCGGGATCGGGCGGCCCTCCTGCGCCTGCGCCCAGAAGAACGGCCCGAAGTCGCGCGGCAGCCCGGCCCACATCAGGGTCTGGGACACCGGCTCGGGCACGCCCTGGCGGGAGACGGCGCGCTGCTCGTACCGGAACAGGTTCTGCCCGAAGGCGGCGCCGGTCTCCTGGGCGAGCTGCTGCGGCGGGAGCGGCGGCAGCGCCTGGACCGTCCCGGGCGCGGGCGGCGGCACCCGGAACGGGCGGACCCGCTGGGCGCCGGACGCCTGCTGGTGCAGCTCGTCCAGGTGGTCGAGCAGCTCGGCCATCCCGGCCTGCCGGGACGCGTGGTCGCGGCCGTACGGGGCGGTGTGGGTGAGCCGGACGTTCGGCCAGGACGCGGCGATCATGCGGTTGCAGTAGCCGCCCGGCAGGTCGCAGGACTCCAGCTCGGTGTAGAGCTCCAGCACCTGCTCCGGCGGCACGTTGAGCCGGCGCAGGTCCTGCAGGATCTTCCACTCCGGGTGCGGGGTACCGGGCTCGCTGCGGTGCAGCAGCTTCTGCTCCGAGCCGTCCGGGCCCCGGTAGCTGAGCGCGGCGAAGTACCCCGGGCCGACCGCGGGCACCCCCGGGGGCACCGGCGCGGCCTGCGGCGAACCGGGCACCGCCGGCGGGACGACCCCCGCGGCACCGCCCGTGTTCGGGTAGCCGTAGCCGGCCGCGGGCGCGGCGGGGGCCGCCGGGCCGCCGGGCGGCGGCGGGACGGCGGGACCGCCGGACGGCGGGGTGCCCGGGTCCGCCGGGCCGCCCAGCAGCGCCGGGTCGATCGCGCCCGCCAGCTGGGTCGCCTCGTACGCCGTACCGGAGGCGGACGGGCCGGCGGACGGCGCGCCCTGCGGGGCCGGCGGGGCCTCGCCACCGCGCAGACCCGCCGGGGGCGGAGGCGGCGGGGCGGAGGCCGCGCCGCGGCCGCCGGAACCGGCCGGGGCGGCGACGGGCGTACCGGAGCCCGGAGTGTGCTTCAGCCCGGCCGGCGGAGGCGGCGGCGGGACCGAACCCGCACCGCGTCCGAGTCCGGCGGGGGCGGCACCCGCACCGGGGGCACCGGCGGGGACACCGCGCAGCGCGGCCGGCGGGGGCGGCGGCGGGACCGAGCCGGCACCGCGTCCGAGTCCGCCCTGCGGCGCGGCGCCCTCCGGGGCACCGGGCACCGGGGCACCGGGCAGGCCGGCGAGGCCGGGCATGCCGCCCGGCGGGGCCAGCATCGTCGGGGCGTGCTCCGCCTGCGGACCAGCGGCGGGCGGGGTGGCCGGGGCACCCGGCAGGCCCATCAGCCCGGGCATGGCGTCCGGCGAGGCGAGCAGGGTCGGCGCCGGCTCGGCGGCCGGGGCGGGTGCCGGGGCCGGCGGGGCGGGCGGGGCGGCCGGCGGCTCGGCGAACGGCGGCTGCGCCCCCTGCGGCCGGTCTGCGAACGGCGGGACCGGGGGCATGCCGTGGCCGCCGCTCGTCGGCGGCATCAGCATGGTCGCGGCCTCGGCACCCGCCGGCGCGGCGGGCCCGGGCAGGTCCGAGCCGGTGATCCGCAGCCCCTCGGGCATCAGGACGGTGGCGGCGTCGGCCCCGTCCGACGGGCCCGGCACACCAGGCGCGACGGGGGCGACCGGCGCGACGGCCTGCGGCTGCGGCGAGGGCTGCGGAGCGACGACCGGCTCCTCGTGCCCGGGCGGCGGCGCGAGCATGGTGGGCGCGTCCCCGGCGGGCCGGCCGGAGACCGGCGGCTCGGTCAGCACGGCCGGGGCGGGCAGCGGCGCGGGAACGGGCTGCTCCTCGACGGGCGTGGCAGCGGCGGCGCCAGACATGGCAGCGGCAGCAGCGGCCGCGACCGGAGTCTCGGCACCCTGCGGCCCGGCCGGGGCCGTCCCGAGCCGCTCCGCCTCCGCCGCGATCGCCGCGGCCCCCGCCTCCTGGAGCCACTGCGGCGGGCTCAGCAGGAAGGAGGTGGCCTCCACCGGTCCGGGCGCGGGCTTCGCCGCCCCGGCCGGGTTGGCCGCCACCGGCCGCCCGTAGACCTCCTCGTACTGCCGGACCACCTCGTTGACGGGCAGCGCGGGCCACAGCGTGCTGGCGCCCGAGTCCCGGGCGATCACCAGCCGTGCCTCCCCCGTGCCGCCGCCCGCACCGCCCGTGCCCTCGGCCGGGCCCGCGGGCGCCACCGCCCAGCAGACGAAGCCCAGGTCGAACTCCCGGACCCGCACCTCGCGCTGCTGCGAGCGCGGTACCCCGCCGTTGATCCACTCCTCGGCGAGCTCCTGCGCCTGCGTGTACGTCACCACGCCCGGTTCACCCCTGTCCGCATCCTCTTCGTCCCCCGTTCCACCGACACCACCGCGACCACCGCGACCACCGCGACCACGCGCCTCAGCCCACCGGGACGGCCCGGGCGAACCCGCCGTCCACCATCAGCTCCGCGACCGTCTCCAGCTCCGGCGGGCTGCCCGCCAGCCTCAGCAGGAAGGCGTCGAAGTCCTCGCCGCAGGGCAGCAGCAGCCGCGCGCAGCGGTCCTCCGGGGCCTCCGGGGCACCGGTGTCGCGGGCGTCGTCGTGCAGGTGGAACCAGACCGAGCCGGTCCGCTCGCCGCGCACCTTGAGCGCGACCAGGCCGCCCTGGGCGTAGGCGACGGCCAGGTAGTCCTTGGTGAGGTGGTCGCGCAGGCACTTGTTGGCGTACACGACGTCCGCGGTGCCGTACTCCTCGGTGAGCGTCAGGAAGGGCTGGTCGAGCAGCAGTCCGAGCTCGGTGTCCAGCGCCACGCCGACCGGGGTGCGGCCGCCGCCCAGCTTGAGGAAGGTGCGGTAGGCGTCGGGCAGCCGGTAGCCGAGGCGCTGCTCGGCGCGCTGCACCAGGTCCTCGGGGACGCCGATCGGGTCGCCGCCGTCCCCGGCCAGCGAGAAGTGCACCGCCCGGCGCTCCTGCAGGGGGCGGGTGCCGCGGCGGGTGTGGTCGGCGCCGGAGGTGGCCAGGCCGCCGTGGTGCCGCAGCAGCGCCTTGACCTCGACCGGCACGAGCTCCATCCGCCGCCAGCCGGGGGCGGCCCGGCCGACCGCGTGGTGCCAGGTCCAGCCGGGCGGGGTGGCGACGGCGGTCGGGAGGTCGGCCCAGAGCGGGTGGCCCTGGGTGTAGAGCGCGGCATTGGCCGACACGTAGTCGGTCAGCCGCAGCTCGTCCACGCCGAAACCCTCCGGCGGGTCGGCCACCTCGGCCGCGGCGGCGGCGTACGGGCCGAAGTCCGGAAAGCCGTACTCGTCCACCCTGACCCCGGCGGGGTGCCGCTCCGCGCGGACCGGGTCCGGGAAGTGCACCACCTGACCTGCGTACGCCGCGTTCGGTGCGGCGGCGACGCCGGGCCGACCTGTCGTCATCTGGGAGCCCCCACTGGCTGCTGCAAATACGGTGCCTGCTGGGCACCAGCCTAGGGCCTGCCTTCAACCCCCCGTCCGTCAGGCGGACGACGGGGGAGCGACGGCGGGTCCCGGGGGCGGCGCACGGCCGGGACCTCGCCCGGAGCCCTGCCCGGACCCCGCCCGGAACCCGTCCGGAACCGCGCCCGGGAGCGTCCCCGCCGTCACACCCGCACGCCCAGCGCCCGCGCCAGCGCCTCGGCCACCCGCAGCTGCCCGGCCTCGGTGAGGTGGGGGTGCAGCGGCAGGCTGAGCAGTTCGCGGGCGGCCCGCTCGGCGACCGGGAACGTCCCTTCGCGGTGCCCGAGGTGATGGAACGCGGGTTGCCGGTGGACCGGCACCGGGTAGTGCACCCCGGCGCCGATCCCGGCCGCGAGCAGTTCGGCCAGCACCGCGTCGCGGTCCCGGCCGGGGCCGATCCGTACCGGGTACAGGTGCCGGACGTGCTCGTTGCCGGGCGCGGTGCGGGGCAGGGCGAGCCCGTCCAGCCCGCCCAGCAGCTCGTCGTAGCGGGCGGCAGCGGCCCGGCGGGCGGCGTTCCAGGCGGGCAGCCGGCGCAGCTTGGCACGCAGCACGACGGCCTGCAGCGCGTCCAGCCGGGAGTTGAAGCCGAACCGTTCGTGCCGGTACCGGTCGCGGGCGCCGTGGTCGCCGATCAGCCGGACGGCGTCGGCCAGGGCATCGTCGTCGGTGAGCACCGCCCCGGCGTCGCCGTAGGCGCCGAGGTTCTTGCCCGGGTAGAAGCTGGTGGCCGCGATCCGCCCGTACCGGCTCCGCCCGTGCTGGCGGGCGCCCTGGGACTGCGCCGCGTCCTCCACCACCGGCCGTCCGTCGGCCGCCTCCAGCAACGGCCCCATCGGGGCGAGTTGGCCGAAGAGGTGGACGGGCAGCAGCGCGGCCGCGCCCGGCAGTGCGGCGGCGGCCCGCTCCGGGTCCATCAGCAGGTACTCCGGGTCGGCGTCGACCAGCACCGGGCGCAGCCCGGCCCGCAGCACGGCCTCGGCGGTGGCGACGAAGGTGTTGGCGGGCAGCACCACCCCGCTGCCGGGCGGCAGGCCCAGGGCGCGCAGGGCCAGTTCGAGGGCGTCGGTGCCGTTGGCGGCGCCCACGCAGTGCCGGGCACCGGCGAAGGCCGCGTACTCGCGCTCGAAGGCGGCCACCTCGGGGCCCTTGACGAAGGTTCCGGAGGCGAGCGCCCGGTCGAAGCCGGCCCGCACCTCGTCCGCCACCTCGGCGTGCGCCGCCGCCAGATCGACCAGCGGGACGCCCTCCCGCACCGGATCCCGCGCCGCGCCCCCGCGCACCGGCCCGCGCACCGGCCCACTCGTCGGCCCACTTGTCGGCCCACTCAGCGGCCCGCTCACCGGGCGACCTCCGCCCCGGTCCGGGCCGCCGCGCCCACCGGGACGGTGGCGCCGCCGAGTTCGAGGCTGAGCGAGGCCGCCTCCAGCAGCTGCAGCACCCGCACCCCGGCCCGGCCGTCGGTGAGCGGGGCCCGGCCCTCGGTGATGGCGGCCGCGAACTCGGCCATCACGTTGCGCAGCGCCTCCTGCTCGACCAGCGCGGGCGCGACCATCTCGCCGACCCGGTAGGAGATCAGCGCCCGGTGCCGGATCGCGTCGGTCAGCCGGTCGGGCGGGGTGAGGTCGACCCCGCGGTCGTGCACGGCCAGCCGGGCCTGCGGGTTGAGGTCGTCCCAGACCAGGGTGCGCCGCGAGCCGCCGATCAGGGTGGTGCGGACCTTGGTCGGGGAGAGCCAGTTGACGTGGCAGTGCGCCAGCGCGCCGTTGCTGAGCCGGACCGTCAGGTACGCGACGCAGGCGCGGCCGGCCCCGATCGGGTCGGCGCCCTGGGCGGACACCCCGACCGGCTCGACCCCGGGCGGCAGCACGAAGTCCAGGATCGACAGGTCGTGCGGGGCGAGGTCCCACAGCACGTCCACGTCCGGCTGCACCAGGCCGAGGTTGATCCGCACCGAGTCGAAGAACTGGACGTCCCCGATGTCCCCGCCGTGGACCAGTTCGCGGATCCGCCGCACCGCCGGGGTGTAGCAGAAGGTGTGGTCGCACATCAGCACCAGCCCGCGCCGCTCGGCCAGGTCGACCAGCTCCTCGGCCTCGGCGGCGGACGTGGTGATCGGCTTCTCCACCAGGACGTGCTTGCCGGCCTCCAGGGCCGCCCGCACCAGCGCGTAGTGGGCGCCCGCCGGCGTCGCCACCGCGACCGCGCCGACCCGCTCGTCCGCGAGTACCCGCCGGTAGCTGTCGGTCGCTCCGACGGTGCTGTACTCCCCCAGCACCGCCCGGGCCTTGGCCTCGTCCAGGTCGCACAGCCAGTGCAGCCGCAGCGCCGGGGTGTGCTGCGCGTTGCGGACCAGTTTCGGGCCCCAGTAGCCGGCCCCGACCACGGCCAGCCCCACCGGGTGTTCGGGCACCGGCCGGGGCGGCTCGTCCGGTGCGGGCACGTGTCCGCCGGGTGCCTGGTTGGCGGTCTGCCAGTGCTCGTCCTGCGGTTCCGACGTCATCGCACGAGCCCCTTCGCTCAGCGCCGGGGCGGGCGACAGGCCTTCCCCGGCGGCCTCAACGTCCGACGCGGGCACCGGAGTCGGGCTGCCGGCGGCTGTCCGCACGGTCGGCCGCGTCCCCTTCGGCTCGCTGCCGGAACGGTACCGGCCGGGCACCGGGCCCGGGGGCCGTTTCGGTAGATCGGCGGACAAGTCGTGACGGGCGGGTGCGCGTTCGGCCGGCATCGGGCGACCGCCGGCCGGCCCGCCGAGGCACCGGTCGCCGCCGCACCCCGGTTGTGCGGTTGTCAGTACCGTTTGACAGGCTTGCCCCGGACCGGCCCGGTCACTCCGGCCGATGCCGGGTTACGAGGAGGAGGACGACGGATGACCACCGGTGAGCCGGCGGGCCCGCCCGTGCTGCGCCACCACCGCGACAGCCTGCTGCCCGCCGTCGCCGCCGCGCTGTCGCTCAAGGGCGGCGAGGTGCACACCCTGGCGGGCGACAAGGACCCGCGCCGCCCGGTGCTGCACCACCTGGTCGCCGACTTCCTGGACACCCTGCCGGCGGAGGCCCGCGAACGGTTCACCGGCCGCTGCCCGGAGGCCGTCCTGCTCTCCCAGCACCTGGCCGCGGTCGACGGCCGGCGCTCCAAGCGCGCCGCCCGCAAGCCGATGACCCTGCAGGAGGCCCGGAAGTCGCTCAAGGGCGCCCGGATGACGACCGTGCGCATCCGCGAGGAGGACGACCCGGCGCACGGCAGCCACGCCCCGCCGTGCCGCTCCTGCGCTCCGATGCTGGAGCACTTCACCGTACGCAGCGTCGCCGTCGGACCGCCCGCGCACTGACCGGCCGAGCGCCGGCACGTCCCCCGTCCCCCAGCCCTGGAGTCCGTCCTGAACCCGCCGATCCCGTCCCCACCGGCCACCCTCTCCCCCGCCGGCACCCGGACCCGCCCGCGCTTCCCCGCCGACGTCGCCGCCGAGCTCAAGGCGGCCGGCTGGCACCCCGGCCGCTGGGAGATCCGGCAGGCCGAGGAGTGGGCCGACGCCCTGGCCGGGTACGGCGCGCCCGCCGGCGTACGGCACGCGGTGTTCCCGGCGGCGGTGGAGGCCTGGGCCGAGTTCGGCGGCCTCGCCTTCGACCTGTCCGGCCCGGGCCGCCAGCTGGCCCGCACACCGTTCCTGATCGACCCGCTGTGCGGACTGCACCAGCCGCGCACCCTGCTCGACCTGGGCCGGGCGCTGGGCACCCGGCTGGCCCCGCTCGGCGAGGAGGCGTACGGACAGGCGCTGCTGGCCGTCGACGAGGAGGGCCGGGTCTACAGCCTGGACCACACCGGCGAGTGGTTCCTCGGCCACGGCATCGACCAGGCGATCTCCACCCTCGTCCTGGGCACCGCCCCCGAGCGGCTGCGCACCGCCGAGGAGTGCTGACGGCCGGGGGCCGGGGACGGCTCAGCGCAGCCGCTCGGCCCGCACCGCCAGCCGGGACGGCAGCACCGCCTCGATCCGGAACCCGCCGTCCGCCTCCGGCCCGGAGGAGAAGGTGCCGCCCAGCGCGATCACCCGCTCCCGCATCCCGACCAGCCCGTTGCCGCCGCTGGGCAGCTTCGCCGCGCCCCGCTCCCCGCCGGGGCAGGCGTTCACCACGGCCACCCGCACCCCGTTCGGCGCGTACGAGAGCAGGACGGACACCTGGGCGCCGCCCGCGTGCTTGTGCGCGTTGGTCAGGCCCTCCTGGACGACCCGGTAGGCGGTCTGCTCGGCCTCGCCGGTGAACTCCTGCCGGCTGCCGCTGACCGTCAGGGTCACCGCCATCCCGGCCGCGCGGGACTGGTCGACCAGCCGTGGGAGCCCGGCCAGCGAGTCCGGCTCCGGCTGCCGTTCGTCGTCCATCCGCAGCACCCCGAGGATCTCGCGCAGTTCGTTCAGCGCCTGCCGGCCCACCTCGCCCATCAGCTTGGCGCTCTGCGCCGCCTTGTCCGGGTCCTTGCCGGCGATCCGCTCCAGCGCCCCGGCGTGCACCACCATCAGGGACACCCGGTGCGCCACCACGTCGTGCATCTCCCGGGCGATCCGGGTGCGCTCCTCCAGCCGGGCCCGGCGGGCGCGCTCCTGCGCCTGCTCGGCCAGCAGGTCCAGCTCGGTCTCCAGGCCGTGGGCGCGGTCCTTGAGCGACTCGATCAGCCGGCGCCGCGCGCCGACGTACAGTCCGGTCACCACCGGGGCGACGGTCAGCCCGACCGACACCAGCAGCGACAGCAGGATCTGACCCCACAGCGGCGGCGGGTCCATCATGTCGCCGGGCGTCATCAGCGACACCGCCATCACGGCGGCCGCCTCGGCGAAGGCCAGCCCGGACAACGCCACCACCCGGCGCCGGCGCGAGGGCCACTCCCAGGTCGAGGCCAGCGTGTACAGCGCCACCACCAGCAGCACCACGCCCAGCATGCCGGGCATCACCAGCAGCGTCACCAGGACCGGGACGGCCGGCCAGCGCCGGCGCACCACCAGCGAGCCGCCGGCCAGCGTGCCGAGCACGGCTATGCCGACCGCTCCCGCGGTACTGACGTGTATCCGGGCGGAGAGGAAGGCGATCGTGCTGGCCGCGCACTCCACCGCGGCGAGCAGCCCCAGCCCGACGTCCAGGAAGGCGCTGCGCGGCCGCTTCCACCACCAGAACCACCGGACCGGCATGCGCTCCCCAGGCGACTTGCTCATGCCCCACAGCGTAAGCGGCAACCCCCTCCCCTCCCCACCGGGATCTCCCGGCACACCCCCCGAAGCCGTCAAGTGGTCCAGACCACAGGTGGTTTTCGGCAGCCCTGTCCGCCATCCGGCCACCTCGCGGACAGCACCCGCCCCGACACCTATGCTGGTCGCGTCGGACAGCGCGGTCCGCACGCGTCACACCCGCCACACCCGTGTGGACCTGTGACGATGAGCCGTTGCCGAACCCCACCACCAGAGGGAGCCAGCCGTGACCGCTCCGGTCCCCACCCCGGCGGACAGCCCCACGCCCGTCGTCGCCGACAACGCCGCCCTGCGTGCGGACATCCGACGCCTCGGCGACCTGCTGGGCGAGACGCTGGTCCGCCAGGAGGGCCCCCAGCTGCTGGGCCTGGTCGAACAGGTCCGCCTGCTGAGCCGCACCGACGGCGAGGCCACCGCCGAACTCCTCTCCGACATCGACCTGGACACCGCCGCCAAGCTGGTCCGGGCGTTCTCCACCTACTTCCACCTCGCCAACGTCACCGAGCAGGTGCACCGCGGCCGCGAGCTCGCCACCCGCCGCGCCCGGGAGGGCTCGCTGCTCGCGCAGACCGCCGACCAGCTCGCCGAGGCCGACCCCAAGCACCTCCAGAACACCCTGGCCCACCTCGCGGTCCGCCCGGTCTTCACCGCGCACCCCACCGAGGCCGCCCGCCGCAGCGTCCTCAACAAGCTGCGCCGGATCGGCGAGCTCCTCGACCGCATCCACCGCGACGAGGTCACCTCCGGCCTGGCCGCCGCCGACCAGGCCCGCACCAGCAGCGCCAAGCGCTCCGCCGACCGCCGCCTGGCCGAGGTCATCGACCTGCTCTGGCAGACCGACGAGCTGCGCATCGCCCGCCCCGAGCCCACCGACGAGGCCCGCAACGCCGTCTACTACCTGGACGAGCTCTACCGCGAGGCCGTCCCCGAGGTCCTGGAGGAGCTGCACGAGGAGCTCGCCCGGGTCGGCCTGGGCCTGCCCGACGGCGTGCGGCCGCTCACCTTCGGCACCTGGATCGGCGGCGACCGCGACGGCAACCCCAACGTCACCCCGCAGGTCACCTGGGACGTCCTCAACCTCCAGCACGAGTACGGCATCAAGGACGCGCTCTCCGCGATCGACGACCTGCGCAACACGCTCTCCACCTCCGAGCGGCTGGCCGGCGCCTCGGTCGAGCTGCTCGCCTCGCTCAACACGGATCTGCACCTGCTCCCCGAACTCAGCCCGCGCTACAAGCGGATGAACGCCGAGGAGCCCTACCGCCTCAAGGCCACCTGCATCCGGCTCAAGCTGGAGAACACCCGCGAGCGGCTGGCCGGCGGCACCCCGCACGTCGAGGGCCGCGACTACCTCGGCACCCGCGAGCTGATCGCCGACCTGCGGCTGATCCAGGACTCGCTGCGCGCCCACCGCGGCGAGCTCATCGCCGACGGCCGCCTCGCCCGCGCCATCCGCACCGTCGAGGCCTTCGGCCTGCAGCTCGCCACCATGGACGTGCGCGAGCACGCCGAGGCCCACCACCACGCCCTCGGCCAGCTCTTCGACCGGCTCGGCGAAGAGGCCTGGCGCTACGCCGACATGCCCCGCGAGTACCGGCAGAAGCTGCTCGCCAAGGAGCTCCGCTCGCGCCGCCCGCTCGCCCCCACCCCGGCCCCGCTGGACGAGGCCGGCACCAAGACCCTCGGCGTGTTCAACACGATCCGTCAGGGCTTCGAGCGCTTCGGCGACGAGATCGTCGAGAGCTACATCATCTCCATGTGCCAGGGTGCCGACGACGTCTTCGCGGCCACCGTGCTGGCCCGCGAGGCCGGTCTGATCGACCTGCACGCCGGCATCGCCAAGATCGGCATCGTGCCGCTGCTGGAGACCACCGACGAACTCCAGCAGGCCGACCGCATCCTCGACGAGATGCTCTCCGACCCGTCCTACCGCCTGCTCGTCTCGCTGCGCGGCGACGTCCAGGAGGTCATGCTCGGCTACTCCGACTCCTCCAAGTTCGGCGGCATCACCACCTCCCAGTGGGAGATCCACCGCGCCCAGCGCCGCCTGCGCGACGTCGCCCACCGCTACGGCATCCGGCTGCGCCTGTTCCACGGCCGCGGCGGCACCGTCGGACGCGGCGGCGGCCCCTCGCACGAGGCCATCCTGGCCCAGCCCTGGGGCACCCTGGAGGGCGAGATCAAGGTCACCGAGCAGGGCGAGGTCATCTCCGACAAGTACCTGCTCCCCTCGCTGGCCCGGGAGAACCTGGAGCTGACGATCTCCGCCACGCTCTCCGCCTCCGCGCTGCACACCGCCCCGCGCCAGGCCCCCGAGTCGCTGGCCCGCTGGGACGCCGCGATGGACCAGGTCTCCGAGGCCGCCCACACCGCCTACCGCGGCCTGGTCGAGCAGGAGGACCTGCCGAAGTACTTCTTCGCCGCCACCCCGGTCGACCAGCTCGCCTCGCTGCACCTGGGCTCCCGCCCGTCCCGCCGCCCCGACTCCGGCGCCGGCCTGGACGGCCTGCGGGCCATCCCGTGGGTGTTCGGCTGGACCCAGTCCCGGCAGATCGTCCCCGGCTGGTTCGGCGTCGGCTCCGGCCTCGCGGCCGCCCGCGCGGCGGGCCTCGGCGGCGTGCTGGACGAGATGTACGGCGAGTGGCACTTCTTCCGCAACTTCCTGTCCAACGTCGCCATGACGCTGGCCAAGACCGACCTGCGGATCGCCCAGCACTACGTCGAGCAGCTGGTGCCCGGCGAGCTGCGCCACGTCTTCGACGAGATCAAGGCCGAGCACGCGCTCACCCTGCGCGAGGTGCTGCGGCTCACCGGCGAGAACGAACTGCTGGAGCACAACCCGGTGTTGAAGCAGACCTTCGCCGTTCGCGACGCCTACCTCGACCCGATCTCCTACCTCCAGGTCGCGTTGCTGCGCCGCCAGCGCGAGGAGCTCTCGGCCGGGCGCCAGGACGACCCGCTGCGCGCCCGCGCGCTGCTGCTGACCGTCAACGGCATCGCCGCCGGCCTGCGCAACACCGGCTGACGGCCGCCCGAGAACGGCCGATGGGCCGGTGTCCCGTCCGGGACACCGGCCCATCGCCGCGAGGTTCCTGATCCGCGCGGGGGCGCTGCCCAGTGCGGAACTCCCGCTCCGCGCGGGGGTCCTGACCGCGCGAGGTCCTGACGCGCGAGATCCTGACCGCGCGAGGTCCTGACCGCGCGGGGGCCCTGATCCGCGGGGTGCTACTCCGCCACCTCGCCCGCGCGCCTGCGCTTCAGCCACAGCGCCGCGCCGCCGGCCGCCACCACCAGGCCGCCGCCGACCGCCAGCAGTCCGGCGTCGGGGCCCATCGAATCACCGAGCACCGGGCCGAACTGCGCCGCCGCCGGCTCCGGGGAGACCGCCGGGTCCGACTCGGCCACCGGCTCCGCGTGCGCCAGCGCACCGCTCGACAGCAGGACGCCGGCCGCCCCCAGCGCACCGGCCGTACCGACCCGCCGCCCGAGCCGCTTCAGCTCGACCACCCGGCCCCGCCGCACTCGGCGGACCGGACGCAATCCCCGCATCGAGAACTCCCCAGGACTCGTTCGCGTACCCAGCCGACGCTATCCGATCCCGCACGGGGTTCTCACACCGATTCAGGTGTGGACGGGCAAGCGTTGTACGACCGTTGCGTACCCGCGCACGGTCCTGACGGACGGTCAGCGGCGATCAGGAGTTGTACGTGCCCTGGGCCCGTTCCAGCCCCTCGGACAGCAGCGCCTCCACCGCGTCCGCCGAGCGGTCCACGAACCACTCCAGCTCCTTGCGCTCGGTCGAGGAGAAGTCCTTCAGCACGAAGTCCGCGACCTCCATCCGGCCCGGCGGACGGCCGATCCCGCAGCGCACCCGGTGGTAGTCCGGGCCCAGCGACTTGGTGATCGACTTCAGGCCGTTGTGGCCGTTGTCCCCGCCGCCCAGCTTCAGCCGCAGCGCCGCGTAGTCGATGTCCAGCTCGTCGTGGACCGCGATCAGCGCCGAGGCCGGCACCTTGTAGAAGTCGCGCAGCGCCGTCACCGGCCCGCCGGAGAGGTTCATGAAGGACATCGGCTTGGCCAGCACCACCCGCTTGCCCGCCAGCCGTCCCTCGGCCACCTGTGCCCGGCTCTTGTGCGCCTTGAACCTGGCGCTCATCCGCTGCGCCAGCAGGTCCACCACCATGAAGCCGATGTTGTGCCGGTTCCGGGCGTACTGCTCCCCGGGGTTGCCCAGCCCCACCACCAGCCAGGGGCCGTCGTAGTCCTCGCTCATGCGCCCACCTCGCTGCGCTCGGCGGCCGCTTCGCGGACCGCGCACCTTTCCATGGCTCGCTCGCTGCGCTCGCTCACGCTTCTCTCCTCGCCTTCGCGCTCGACGTCATCATCCCGGACACACCGCTGCCCCGGTCGCTCCAGCGGGAGCGACCGGGGCAGCGGTCTCAGCAATTGGGCGTCAGGAGGCTCAGGCCTCGGTGCCCTCGGCCTCGGCGGCCTCGTCCTCGACCGGGGCGGCCTGGGCGGCGATGACCTGCAGCACGACGGCGTCGGCCTCGACGGCCAGCGAGACGTTGGCCGGCAGGACGATGTCCTTGGCGTGGATGGAGGCGCCGGCCTCCAGGCCCTCGACGGAGACGGTGACCGACTCGGGCAGGTGGGTGGCCTCGGCCTCGATCGGCAGGGACTGCAGGACGTGCTCCACCAGGTTGCCGCCCGGGGCCAGCTCGCCCTCGGTGTGGACCGGGATCTCGACGGTGACCTTCTCGCCGCGCTTGACCAGCAGCAGGTCGACGTGCTCGATGGTGCGCTTGATGGCCTCGCGCTGGACGGCCTTCGGCAGCACGTACTCGTCCTTGCCCTCGATCGGCACGACCAGCAGGGCGTTCGGGGTCTTCAGGGCCATCATCAGGTCGTGGCCGGGCAGGTTCAGGTGAACCGGGGCGTGGCCGTGGCCGTAGACGACACCGGGGACGAAGCCGGCGCGGCGGGCACGACGGGCGGCACCCTTGCCGAACTCGGAACGGGTCTCAGCGGCAATACGGATCTCGGACACGACTGCACTCCTCGTGGAAATGGCGCGGGGGTGCAGGCAACGCGAAAAACCGCCGGGACCACACCCTCAGTACGTTCGGGGGTCACTCGGCGGCAACGGCCTGCCGGGCGGACGGGAGTCCGGCACCGGCAGCGCGTCGATCACGGATCGGGCACCCGTCGAACGGGCACACGGCATCCCTCGCCGAGCAGTTTCACGAGTCTAACCGCACCTGCGGCCTCCCGCGAAATCGGCGGCGGCCCCGGTCCGTCCGAACCGGGGCCGCCTGCACGGGCCTTCGTCAGTGCACACCCTCGAAGAGGCTGGTCACCGAGCCCTCCTCGAAGACCTCGCGGATCGCGGCGGCGATCGACGGGGCGATGGAGAGGGTGGTGATCTTGTCCAGCTGGAGCTCCGCCGGGGTGGGCAGCGTGTTGGTGAACACGAACTCGCTGACCCGCGAGTTCTTCAGCCGGTCCGCGGCCGGGCCGGAGAGGACACCGTGGGTGGCGGCGACGACGACGTCCGCGGCGCCGTTGTCGAACAGCGCGTCGGCCGCGGCGCAGATGGTGCCGGCGGTGTCGATCATGTCGTCGACCAGCACGCAGACCCGGCCCTCGACGTCACCGACGACGTCGGCCGACAGGATGGTGTTGGCCCGGGTGATGTCGCGGCGCTTGTGGATGATCGCCAGCGGGGCGTCCAGCCGGTCGCACCACTGGTCGGCGACCTTCACCCGGCCGGCGTCCGGCGAGACGACGGTCAGCTTGGAGCGGTCGACCTTCCCGCCGATGTAGTCGGCCAGCAGCGGCAGCGCGAACAGGTGGTCCACCGGGCCGTCGAAGAAGCCCTGGATCTGCGCGGTGTGCAGGTCCACGGCCATCAGGCGGTCCGCGCCGGCCTGGCGCAGCAGGTCGGCGATCAGCCGGGCCGAGATGGGCTCGCGGCCGAGGTGCTTCTTGTCCTGGCGGGCGTAGCCGTAGAACGGCAGGATCGCGGTGATGCTCTTGGCGGAGGCCCGCTTCAGAGCATCGATCATGATCAGCTGCTCCATGATCCACTGATTGATGGGAGCCGTGTGGCTCTGCATCACGAAGCAGTCCGCGCCGCGCGCGGAGTCCAGGAAGCGGACGTAGATCTCGCCGTTGGCGAAGTCCAGGGCCTTGGTGGGGACCAGCTCGGTCCCGAGTGCCGCGGCCACCTCCCCCGCCAGCTCCGGGTGGGCACGGCCGGAGAAGAGCTTCAGCTTCTTCTCACCCGACGTCGTGATCCCGCTCACTGCACCGTCTCCTCGCGTTGCGAACGCTGAACCCTCGACCCGGTGGCGGGCAGGCAGGGCCCGCTCGTGGCACGGGTAGGGGAATTGTCGGTACGCCTGGACACGGGCGGTAAGCCCAGTGGCGCACGTATGTCCCCAAGGTTACGCGCCCGCGCAGAAACCGTCCGCCTCGGGACCGCCCCCGGCCCCCCGGCCCGGCCGCTCAGGCCTGCTCGGCCCCGTCCGCCGCGGCCTGCGCGGCCTGCGCGGATGCCGTCCCGGGGCGCTTGCGCTCGACCCAGCCGTCGATGTTGCGCTGCGTGGCCCGACTCACACCGAGTGCCCCGGCCGGGACATCACCGGTGATCACCGAGCCGGCGGCGGTGTAGGCGCCGTCACCGATGGTGACCGGCGCGATGAACATGTTGTCCGAGCCGGTGCGGCAGTGCGCGCCGATGACCGTGCGGTGCTTGTTCACGCCGTCGTAGTTCACGGTGACCGAGGCCGCGCCGACGTTGGTTCCCTCGCCGATCGTCGCGTCGCCGATGTAGGACAGGTGCGGCACCTTGGCGCCCTCACCCAGCTCGGAGTTCTTCACCTCGACGTAGGTGCCGACCTTCGCCTTGCGGGCCAGCCTGGCGCCGGGCCGCAGGTAGGCGTACGGACCGGCGGTGGCCAGCTCGCCCACCTCGGCGCGGTCGGCCGTGGTGTTGCTCACCCGGGCGCCGGCGCCGACCAGGGTGTCCTTGAGGGTCGAGTTCGGGCCGACCTCGCAGCCCTCGCCCAGGTGCGTGGCGCCCTGGAGCTGGGTGTTCGGCAGCACCACGGCGTCCGGCTCGTAGCTGACCTGCACGTCGAACCAGGTGGTCGCCGGGTCCACCACGGTGACGCCCTCGCGCATCGCGCGCTCCAGCAGGCGGTCGTTCAGCAGCCGGCGGGCCTGCGCCAGCTGGACCCGGTCGTTGATGCCCAGGATGTCCCGGTGGTCCTCGGCCACCACGGCGCCGACCCGGTGGCCCGCCTTGCGCAGGATCTCCAGAGTGTCGGTCAGATACTCCTCGCCCTGCGAGTTGTCCGTGGTGAGCTCGCCCAGCGCCGCGGTGAGCAGCTTGGCGTCGAACGCGAAGACGCCGGAGTTGATCTCGGTGATCGCGCGCTGGGTGGCGCTGGCGTCCCGCTCCTCGACGATCGCGGCGACGGTGCCGTCCTCGTCCCGCAGGATGCGGCCGTAGCCGAAGGGCTCCGGGACGACGGCGGTCAGCACGGTGACGCCGTTCTGCTGGGCGATGTGCGCGTCGGCCAGCCGGCGCAGGGTCTCGCCGGTCAGCAGCGGCGAGTCGCCGGCGGTGACGATGACCGTGCCGTCCAGCGCCACGCCGTCGGCGGCCAGCGACTCCAGCGCGGTGCGCACCGCGTGCCCGGTGCCGTTCTGCTCCACCTGCACCGCGGTACGGGTGGCCGGGTAGTGCTCCGCCAGGTGCGCCTCGACCTGCTCGCGCTGGTGGCCGACCACCACGACCAGCTGGCCGGGCGTCAGCTCCCGGGCCGCCGAGACCGCGTGACCCACCAGCGAGCGCCCGCACACCTCGTGCAGCACCTTGGGCAGCTTGTTCGACTTCATCCGGGTCCCGCCACCGGCGGCGAGCACGACAACGGCGGCAAGCGAATTGGCACCCATGCGGGGAGGCTCCTCGGTAAGTTCACAGAGAGGGCAGAGCAGGCCCGGCCCGGACCCAGGCCGGTCGCCATTCGCACAGTCCGCCGAGCAGCACCGACAATACCGGCGCGAGGGAAAACGCCCGAACCCGAGGCGTGCAGAGGCTCCGCCGCTAGGATTCGAACCCAGACAAAGGCCTCCAAAGGGCCCTGTGCTGCCATTACACCACGGCGGACAGTCGTGTCAGACCCTACCGGAGAGGGCCCTGCCGTGGGTATCGACTTGCGTCGATCCGCGGCCCGATTCCGCCCCCGGCGACCGAACTCGCCGGGCCCCCGGTTCATCCATCCAGTCGGGTGAATTCACTCAAGCGCCGCGCGGCGGAGTGTTCCCCTGGACACGGAGCGCAACCTACGATGCCGTAGGTTACGCCGACGTAGCTCCGCTTCCCTCCCGCTCCGGGACGCCGCAAAGGGACCCCCATGACCATCCAGGCCGGCGAGACGCGCGCGGGGAACGCCGCATCCCGCACCCCGTCCTCCGACTCCGATCCCGCCGATCCCACCGGTCCGACCGAACCGGCCCCGATCACCGAGACCGCCGGGACCGCCGACGCCGACGCCGCGGCCACCCGGCTGTCCGCCACCCGTGGCGGGGAGAAACAGGGCCCGGCCGAGCGGATCGCGCTCTCCCTGTTCATCCTCGTACCGTTCACCGCCCTGGTCGCCGCCGTCCCGGTGGCCTGGGGATGGGGACTGGGCTGGACGGACCTCGCGATCACCGTCGCGATGTACTACCTCACCTGCCACGGCATCACCATCGGCTACCACCGCTACTTCACCCACGGCGCCTTCAAGGCCAACCGCCCGATGCGCCTGGCGCTGGCGATCGCCGGGAGCCTCGCGGTCGAGGGCCCGCTGGTGCGCTGGGTGGCCGACCACCGCAAGCACCACCGGTTCAGCGACAAGGACGGCGACCCGCACTCGCCGTGGCGCTACGGGGAGAGCGTCCCGGCGCTGATGAAGGGCCTGTGGTGGGCCCACATGGGCTGGATGTTCGACGAGGAGCAGACCTCGCAGGCCACGTACGCCCCCGACCTGGTGCGCGACCCGGCCATACGGCGGATCTCCCGGCTGTTCTGGCTCTGGACCACCATCTCGCTGCTGCTGCCCGCGCTGATCGGCGGCCTGGTGAGCCTGTCCTGGGAGGGGGCGCTCTCCGCCTTCTTCTGGGGTTCGCTGGTCCGGGTGGCGCTGCTGCACCACGTCACCTGGTCGATCAACTCGATCTGCCACGCCGTCGGCCGCCGCCCGTTCCGCTCCCGGGACCGCTCCGGCAACGTCTGGTGGCTCGCCGTGCTCTCCTGCGGGGAGTCCTGGCACAACCTGCACCACGCCGACCCGACCGCGGCCCGGCACGGGGTGCTGCGCGGGCAGATCGACTCCTCGGCCCGGCTGATCCGCTGGTTCGAGCTGGCCGGCTGGGTCCGGGACGTCCGCTGGCCGGACGCGCAGCGGATCGCCGCCCGCCGCGCCGCATGAGGCGGCGCTTCCAGCATGATGTAGGGGTGAACGGGAGCAGCGCAGACAGCACAGGCGGTCACCACGGCACGCGGACGGACGCGGCGCCCGCCACGGCGCCGACCCGTCC